>JAISVU010000257.1 GCA_031271375.1 Clostridiales bacterium
GCTTGCTTTATCGGGCATGAGCTAATTAACAGAAGCATTTATACTAATCTTGCCAAGAAACTGGAAAAGAACGTTGATTCACTGATAAAACAGGGTATTATATACTTCGGGTGCGGGGCTTTTGAAGGTTTCGATCAGTTAGCGGGTATGACCGTTCTTAACGCCCGGAAAAGCAATCCAGGAATAAGGCTTATAATAGTCTTGCCCTGTAAACAACAGGATTTTCTGTTCTCCGGGGCAAATACGCGGACGTACAAGGATTTGATTGCTAACGCGGATAAGGTTGTATATGTAACGGAAAAGTTTTCAAAGAACTGCGTCGATAAGCGTAACCAACACTTAATAAATAACAGCAGTATTTGCGTGACCTACATGAAGCACATCCAAAGCAACATAGGCCAGACGGTAAGGCTCGCACAGGAGAGCGGGCTGACGGTAATAAATCTCGCGTGAGAAGGAGCAGATGCTTGGCGCATGTTGTTTTCTAATCCTATTATTGGGAAAAATTTTAATGTAAAAAATTTATGGATGTCTTGACACAAGCATATTCACACACCATTCAGTCCGCTGATGAGAACGCCGCCCAGGTTTTAGACAGCGCATTGTCGCCCAGGACAAATTAAAAAGCCGGTGTTTCTTGTGTCTGATTTGTGTCTGATTGCCTTCAAAAGTGTCTTATAATTACGAAAGGTAACAAAAAGTCAAGAGCCTGCAACCCGTATAAATACAGGATTATTGATAAATATAAAGGGGTATAAAACGCATGATTAAGCACTGCAAAACCTTTATTCACCGGTCCGAATCCGGTTGGCGCCTTATATTATTTAATAATAAAACCGCTTAGAATTAACATTCTAGGCGGTTTCGTTTTTTATTTAAATCAAACATACTTTTAAAATCGTGTTATTATTAGATTGCTCAGGGAGGTGATGTGGTGGAAGATTCTTCATCGCGCGATAATGCAGAAATTTCTGCTATCTACACGCGGCACGCGGATACTGTATACCGGATAGCGCTGATGATTTTAAAGAATACAGCGGACGCGGAGGACGTTACCCAAACCGTTTTCATCAAGCTGATGAACGCGCCGACCCGGTTTGACGGAAACGAGCATGTCAAGGCGTGGCTCATTACGGTGACGCGGAACGCCTGCCGGGATATGGCTAAAAGCTGGTGGCGGTCAAAGCGGGGCGATATGGATGGCGTAAAGGAATCCGCGTATTCCCCGCAGGACACGGACCGGGATATCTGGAACCGGGTTATGGGGCTGCACGAGAAGTATAAGCTGCCGGTATATCTCTATTATTACGAGGGATATGATACCGGGGAAATATCCCGCATACTGAAGATTAATCATTCCACAGTGCGAACGCGGCTTCGCACGGCAAGGTTAAAACTAAGGCAACTGCTTGAGGAGGATTGGAACGATGCAGAACGGGCTTAATAAATTTTTTGACAGCGTTTCCCCTACGGCGGAGCAAAAGCAAAGAATGCTGTCGAATATATTGAACCACAGCGGGGAGGAACCGAGAATGAAAAAGGTTTCAAAGGGCATGTCGATGACGGTAATTTTCGCCGCGGTTATATTATTGTTCGGCGGCACGGCGCTGGCGGCGGCCCTGGGCAGTTTTGACTGGCTTATCCGGCGGTTTGACCCCGTCTTTGGGAATTTGGCGGTTAAGGTTGAGGCTGTCAGCGTGGATCAGGACATCCGCATGGAGGTTATAGGAGCGCGCAGATATGACAACATGGCGGTCATTTACCTGTCATTGCAAGACCTTAGCGGCGAAAACCGCATTACGGAAGATACGGGATTTCGGGACGGATTCAGCGTAAAGATGGATATACCAGACGGGGAAAACAGCGGCATGGGTATGCGCCGCAATATGCTTTATTTCGACGAGGAAACCAACACGGTATATTATGAGATAACAATCGACAGCGACTGGCCTATAGCCGACCCGCTGGAGCTGGAGAGCTTCCTCATACATTTCGGCACCGCCCTCTATGAAAACGAGCCCATTGATATTGACCTTTCATCCGTCACGGAAGCCGAAGCCGTGCCGCTGGGTGACAGTTATATATATGGCCGCGACAGCAGCTTTGACGGCGTTCCCAAGCCTGCTGAAATCCTCGCGCCGGGATTCTACGCCGAAATGCCCCACGGCAATGAGAGGCAGTGGATATCAAATGTCGGTTTACTTGACGGGTATCTTCATGTCCAGGTAAACAGTTTGTACGGGGAGTTCGGCCCCGGCAGCTCACCCGATATCTATCTGCTGTCGCCGGAAGGCGAGCGGGTGGACGGATATTATGTTCAGATGTTTGCCGACGGCGAAGGGCGGATTTTCTTGAACGGCGAACGGGTAAGCGACGATAACATCGTTTACAGGTACATGGATTTTGTGTATCCCGTAGATACCGCTGTCTTGGATAACTACTCTCTTTATTACTCCGGCTCCGTAACATCGGGAGCGGTAGGAAGCTGGAAGGTTTCGGCCAATACGGGCGATACCGGTAAGCAGATGCGCATTTGGGCAAATACCGTACCCGTTGAGGGTATTCTGCTGGAGCATTTAACACTTAGCCCGCTGGGACTGAGCGCCAGGGGCAGCTACGCCGGGGAAAATGATACCGGCCTGGAGGTTGTTCTCCTGACGCCTGCGGGCGAAATAAACCTAGGAACCCACGACGGCAGCTGGGACAACAACAAAAAGACAGTAAATTATAACTGGAACAGTAAAAGCCCCGTTGATGTGTCGGCGGTTACAGGGATGAAGGTAAACGGAGTGCGTATAGAAATGAATTGATACTGACAAACACAAAACCCCGCCCCCCGCATTATGATAGACCATAATGACAACGGGGGGTTTTCACGTTGAAGGCGGTCATTCTCGCGGGCGGGTACGGTACAAGGATTTCAGAGGAATCCTTTCTGCGCCCGAAGCCGATGATAGAGATCGGCGAAGCGCCTATTCTCTGGCACATTATGAAGTATTACTCGCATTTCGGCATCAACGATTTCATTATCTGCTGCGGCTACAAGGGTTACGTCATTAAGGAGTATTTTGCGGATTATTACCTCCACCGCTCCGACGTAACCTTTGACTTCACGTCCGAAAACAGCGTTACATCCCACACAAACAGCTCGGAGCCCTGGAAGGTGACGCTGATCGACACCGGGCTTGAAACCCAGACCGGCGGAAGAATCAAGCGCGTCCGCTCCTATATTGGGGACGAAACCTTTATGCTTACCTATGGCGACGGGGTAAGCGACGTGAACCTGGATTCCCTTCTGGCAAAACACAAGAAACTGCGCGCCGCCGTAACCATTACCGCTATAAGACCGGCAGGGCGTTTCGGCGTGCTGGATTTGGACGACGAAAAGGATTTTATTACGGGCTTTCGCGAAAAGGCTAGGGACGACACGGGGTGGATCAACGGCGGGTTCATGGTTATGGAGCCCGAAGTATTTGACTATTTAGACGGCGACGACTGCGTGCTGGAGCAAAGCCCGATGGTGCGCCTCGCGGCTGAGAAGAAGCTGGGTGTATATAAACATCACGGTTTTTGGCAGTGTATGGACACGCTGCGGGATAAGACGAAATTGGAAGACCTGTTAAAAAGCGGCTACGCTCCGTGGAGGGTATGGTGATGGATGCCCGGGGGTTTTGGAAGGGGCGAAGGGTATTCGTCACCGGGCATACGGGTTTCAAAGGAGCCTGGCTTTGTAAGATACTGGAATATGTTGGGGCCGACGTCACTGGATACGCGCTGGCCCCGGAGGATAAAACGAACCTCTTTAATATTTGCAAGCCGCGTATGCGCTCTGTTATAGGCGACATACGGGATTTTGACGCGCTCCTTGACGCTTATAAGTCTGCTTCGCCCGACGCGGTTATCCATATGGCCGCCCAGCCCCTGGTGCTGCGCGGATACCGCGAGCCGCGCTATACCTATGAAACCAACGTAATGGGTACGATAAACCTCCTTGAATGCGCCCGCTTGTGGGACAGCGCGGGCAGCATCCTTAACGTCACCACCGATAAGGTGTATTTTAACCGTGAGACAGAGCGGGGCTACCGCGAAGAGGAAACCCTTGACGGCCACGACCCATACGCCAACAGCAAGTCCTGCTCGGAACTGGTTACGGCGTCCTATATCCGCTCCTTCTTTGAAAAAACACTTACGGCGGTTTCTACCGCCCGTTCGGGAAATGTCATCGGCGGAGGGGATTTTGCGGAAAACCGTATCATACCGGACTGCGCAAAAGCGGCGGCGGCAGGGGAGCGCATAAAAATCCGAAACCCGCAGTCGGTTCGGCCTTATCAGCATGTGCTGGATACGTTATTCGGATATCTTCTGATAATGCAGCGCCAGTATAAGGATTATTTCCTTGCGGGCAGCTATAACATAGGCCCGGACACGGACGGATGCGCGACCAGCGGCGAGCTGGCAGATATGTTTTGCGAAGCCTGGGGGGACGGCGCGGGATGGGATCATATCCCCACCGAGAACCCGCATGAAAGCGGGCTCCTTAAACTAAACTGCGATAAAATCAAGGAACGGCTGGGCTGGGCGCCGCGCTGGGACATCAAAGCGTCGGTAACGGCCACGGCACGCTGGTATAAGGCATATTACGGAGACGGCGCTAATAACATTATGAACGATCAAATTGAAATGTTTTTGGAGCCGGCTTTATGACAGAATATCAAGGAAACATCACTATCAACACCGATGGAATGAGCGCGCCCCAGTTATCGGCGACGATGTGGGAAAACCGCGCCGCCGCCTATCAAATGTATGACGGCCCGAGCAATCCCTTATGCACTATCGCGGTGCTTGCGTATAACCGCCCGCAGAAAACCAGGTACTGCGTGGAATGTATACTTAGATACACCGCGGATGTGGATTATGAGCTGCTGCTGATAGACAACGGCTCGGACGAGGAGATTTTGAAAATCTTCGAGGCGGTCTCCTATGACCGTAAAAGGATTGTGAGGATAACAAAGAACATCGGCGCGGGGTACGCTTGGAGGACGGCCAGGGATTTGTTTTCGGGCAAGTATTTGGTCATTGTGTCAAATGACGTGTATGTCACGAAAAACTGGCTTTCCAATCTGCTTAAATGCTACGAGTCGGATCCCAGGATAGGTTTCGTTGAGCCCGTCTCGTCCAACGTATCCAATCTGCAGCAGGTGGATCTCAGTTATACGGATTTCGACGATATGCAGGAAAAAGCGGCTGCATATAACCAAAGCGATCCGTCGCAATGGGAGGAGCGTATGCGGCTGATAAGCCTTATAAGCATATTCTCGCGGCCCGTGCTGGATATCGTAGGGATAAGCGACCCCGCTTTCCCGCATGATTTCATTGAAGACGATTTCTCGACAAGGCTCAGGCGTTCGGGATATAAGCTCATGCTGTGCCGCGACACCTGGATATGCCACGATCACGACTTTTTCAACTACGAGGACAAAGACCCCGCCGCATTCCGCGTCAGTTTGGATACGGGCCGTGAGATATATAGGAATAAGTATCACAGTATCGACGGCTGGGATGATATCTTGAACTTTGAGTTCGCGCTGCTGGCGCCTTTGTATACTCACGATTTCCCCGGGGGAATAATCAGCGCGCTGGTAGCGGACGGACGCTGCGGCGCGCCGGCGCTTGAGCTGCGGAATCTGCTGAAAAAGGTCGGCGTTACCGATGTGGAGCTACGCGCCTTCACGACGAAGGCAAAATACTTCGCCGATTTGCAAACCGTCTGCGAATCCGTCGACTGTGACCGGATAGCGTATATCCGGTCACACTATACGAATGAAGCATTCGACGTAATTGCTCTTTGCGGACCGATTAATTGTTATCCCGAGCCTTTTGAGGTCTTAAAAGACGTCTATAGCCTGCTTAAACCGGGCGGGATTCTGTTGTTTAAGCTCCGCAACGCCTTTACCCAAAGAACCTTAAACCGCTGTCTAGGGCTTGGTGCAAGCGAAGCGCCGGACGCCGACATGCCGGGCATAATACCCTTTGAGATAGTGACCGCTGTCCTTGAGCGTCTGGGGGGACGTGATATAGCAATCAACATGGAGACGCCTTATATGGATCAGGCGGCGATGGCAGTGGCGATGGAATCGCTTCGCGCGGGAAACCCCGCCGTCACTCAGCAAAGCCTTAACGAGTTCATTACCAACAATTATGTGTTTAACGTCGTAAGGGGGGAGAGAGCATGATTATTGAACGCGTGGGGCCGGGGGATGTATGCTTGATTAAGCGGGAACCCATCAAAGACGAACGCGGGTTCTTCGCCAGAGCCTTTTGCAAAAACGAGCTGGAACAGGCGGGGCTGTGCGGCGATATCAAGCAGGTAAACATGTCGTACAACATAGAAAAAGGCACGCTGAGAGGCCTCCATTCACAAGTTGGGGAAGACGCGGAAGACAAGATCGTTGTCTGCGTCGCCGGGGAAATATTCGATGTCTGCGTGGATGTGCGAACGGATTCCAAAACCTTCGGCAAATGGTACGGCGCTAACCTGTCGGCATGGAACGGCCATGCCCTTTACGTGCCAAAGGGCTTTGCCCACGGCTATATAACCCTTACCGAAGCCGTGTCCGTGCTGTATTTCGTGACCCAGTTCTATAGACACGGCGCCGAGAAGGGTTATCGTTATGACGACCCCGCCTTAGGTATAAAATGGCCCATTGCCCCGCCTTACATCGTCAGTGATAAGGACAGGGCCTGGCCGCTCATTAAGCTATGAGCGATCCCATTATAATCGAGAGGGAAAATCCGGGAGCCCTTGATTTTATCGAGTTTGAGACCCCGGCGGAGCTGAACCGGTATTTTTGGAACGCCGCGAAGAAGAAGGGTTCCCCTAAGCTGTCCATTGCGGTGATGTCTCACCGCAACCTGGAAACACTGAGGATTTGCGTGGACTGCGTGCTGAGGTTCACGCAGGATATTGACTGCGAGCTTGTGCTTATGGACAATGCTTCGGAGGACGGCGGCGAGACGTTTGACTATCTTATGTCCGTTCCCCACAAACGCAAAAAGGTTATAAAAATGCAGGACAATATGGGCCCTTACTTTAACGCCGCCAGGGGATGGAGCACGTTATGGGGCCATTGCGAAGGGGATTATATCCTTCACCTTAACGACGACCATTTTATTACCGAAAACGCGGTGCAGAACATGATCCGCGCCCTGGATTCAGACATAACGATCGGCATGGTGAACCCCAAGTCGTCAAGCGCCTGGATGGGGCAGGACCCGGGGCTTGTGTACAATAATATCGACGAGATGTTCACGGCGGCGAAGGCTTTTAACGTCTACGATCCCGGAAAATGGGAGGAACGCATATACTGCGCCGCCGTGGCCTGGATGTTCCGTAAGGAGCTTAGGTACTGTATGGAGTGCGTTTATCCCTTCGGGCCTGAGCTGTGTTATGACATTGCGATGCGCCTTGCCGGTTATCGGGTAATGCTCCTCGGCGACACCTGGGTGCATCATCACCACGACTACACCAAAAAAGAGAGTTACGGCTTTGCCGGTGAAGCCGAGGAGAAGGTCAGGCAGAGGGAATATATGGAGCAGTCGACAAGCCGCATAAAGTTCGGGCTTTCGATGTTCGGGGGCATATGCGTCTTTGAGAGGGAGCTTGCCGCGATGGCGGAGGCCCCGGTAATATCAGGCAGTCCGCCAAGCCTTCTCGCCATCCATGTAAGAGCGGGGCAGGGACTGCTGGATTTAAAAAACGCGCTGCGCAAGTACGGGGTCTATAACACGAAAAGCATGGTTTTCGAAACCGAGGCTAAATATTATCCGCTACTGTATACCGTTGCCGACGAGATTATACTTGGAGGAATAGATTCCATCGGGGAGATACTGGCGGGAAGAACCTTCGATTACTGCCTTCTCGGCCCGCCGGTAACAGCCTATACCTATAAAGAACGGCTGCTTTCCGCCCTCGCGAATATGCTTAACCCGGGCGGCCAGCTGTTGATCAAGCTGGAGCCGGATGTGACGGCGTTTACAGAGCTGGCAGATTATCTTACGGCATCCTGCGGCGTTAATATAAGCTCCGTCAATCTGACGCAGTGGTATTATGTCATAAAAGCCATTAAACCATAGGGGGAGCGGATTATGCCTCATGCGATTATAACCGGCGCGGCCGGCTTTATCGGCGTTCACCTGGCCGAGGAGTTATTGGCAAGCGGCTTTAGCGTAAGCGGCCTGTGCAGGAAGGGAAGCGGCAGTAACGGCAGGCTACCCGCAGACGTGAAAGCGTATTATGACCTGGAAGACCTGCCGGAGGCCGATATATTCTATCATCTGGCATGGGAATCGGCTTCCGGCCCCGGCAGGGCCGACGCGCTGATACAAAGCCGCAATGCCGCATTTACGGCCGAGGCGCTGATGCTGGCAAAAAAGCGCGGCTGTAAACGCTTTATCGCGATGGGTACTATATATGAGCGCCTCGCGGGGCAGATATCGCAGTCGGGTAAGTTCTCCGGCCCGGATTTTTATATATTGAGCAAGGATTACGCCCGCCGCCTGGCGAACCAGCTGGCCTACAAGCTGGATATCGGTTTCGCCTGGTGCACGGTCTGCCATCCGATAGGCAGGTATATTAAACCCGAGCAGCTAATGGCCTCCGTCGTATCCGATCTGCTGAACGGCGTCAGCCCCGCCTTAGGCCCTGCGCTTATTAACTATGATATGATAGACGTAAGGGACGCCGCGCTGGCCCTGCGGCTCCTCGGGCAAGCGGAACGATTGACGGGCAGGGAGTATTATATCGGCTCGGGCAGAGCAAAGCCGCTGCGCGAGTGGTTTAT
>JAISVU010000261.1 GCA_031271375.1 Clostridiales bacterium
GAATATAAATTCCTCAGCTACGATATGTTTAACGAGCTGTCGGATAACATAAAGAAGGAAACCGTAAAGATTCTCTGCAATATGCGCATGGCCGCGACGCCGATGAAGCGCGAGCAGGTTGCTAAACCGCTGTCAACAAACAAGGACGATTCGGTATCACGAGGGCCGGTGAGGCGTTCCGCCGAGAAGGTTGGCCGCAATGACCCCTGCCCCTGCGGAAGCGGGAAGAAGTACAAGCATTGCCACGGGGCGGGAGGTAATAATGGATAAAACAAAGCCCACGGCTGCGGTCATAATAGAGCCGGATTATTACAAGCTGAAGGAAAGATATATTGAGCGGAATTATGACGTTACTTGCTATATTTCACTGGATGGCGCGTTATCGGATACGGAACATAACGGCAGAAGAATTATGCCAATTTACGATTTTGTAAGTATTCCCAAAGCGGAAAAGCCGGAGAAAATAATAATCGCCCTGCCTTTTGACTATTACATTGAAAAAATCAATTTATACCTCATCAAGCATGGCGTTAGCAACGAGGATATTGTGTTGACTCTAATGATGCCGGATTCCCCCATGAATGAGTATTACGCGACGGTGTACTGGGGGAGAGCGGTTAATTACCGCGTTTCCGATAACGGGGAGGTATACTGCGAGGTTGACGGACGGACAATCATAGTTTCGAACGTGGATGAGCTGGGTATCGTGTACGAGATATTTGGCGCGCGAGTCTATGATTTCCATACATCTGCGAAATCCCTGACTGTGATTGATATAGGGATGAATGTAGGCGTAGCGTCGATTTTCTTCGCTTCAAAGGAAAACGTAAACAGGGTATACGCCTTCGAGCCGTTTCCCGACACCTTTGAGCGGGCGCTTGAAAACATTGCCTTGAATAACGCGGCGGATAAGGTGTTTCCCCATTCCTACGGGTTAGGTGAGACGGGCGGGGAATTGGAGCTGTCATATGACGGTACTATTAAGGGGCATATGAGTACCGTTAAGCAGAACAAGCTGTCTCCCAACTCGAAATCCGTAACCGTTCAGATCGCCGACATTGCCGAAATCTTTAACGCCATTATAGACCTGCACCCGGACGATACCTTCGTGTTTAAGATCGACTGTGAAGGCGGCGAGTATGAAATCCTGGAAAGACTGGATGAAACAGGCCTGATAAAGCGGATACATGTGCTGATGATGGAATGGCATATGATTGAGGGTAAAAGCGTATCGCAGCTGGAAGATATTCTGCGCCGCAACGGTTTCGTTTATCATCTCTCATATGGAGCGCGCAACTTAACAGGAATGATCTTCGCGGTTAATAGTATTCAATAAAGGAGCTGAAAGCATGTTAGAGCTGGAGCAGTTAAAGCAAGAACTGGCGCCGTTCGCGCAAAGGATCAAGGAAATGGGGAACTCTCTTTGACGTCGCCGGAGCCGAGGGAAAGATAAAAGAGCTGGAAGAGAAAACCACGGGCGGCGATTTCTGGAGCGATATGGAAGCGGCCCAGAGCATATTGCAACAGATAAAGAAATTGAAAAGCAAGGTCGAGGAGTTCAAGGGCCTTGAGGGCCAGTATGACGACGCGGTGACGCTGACCGAGCTTGCGATATCCGAGGACGACGAGAGCGTCTACCCCGAGGCAAGAACGGCGGCGGACGCGTTCATACAGGGCTTTGAGCGCCTGCGTATCGCGGCCCTTCTCAGCGGGGAGTATGACCGTAACAACGCTATCCTGACCCTCCATTCCGGGGCTGGGGGAACCGAAGCCTGCGACTGGACCTCCATGCTGTACCGCATGTACCTAAGATACGCGGAAAAGAGCGGCTTCAGCGCCGAGACGCTGGATTACCTGGACGGCGACGAAGCCGGGATCAAATCCGTTACGATCTTAATAAGCGGGGAAAACGCCTACGGTTATCTAAAATGCGAGAAGGGGATTCACAGGTTAATCCGCCTTTCGCCGTTCGACGCCGCAGGTAAGCGGCATACCTCCTTTGCCTCCTGCGACGTTATGCCGGAGCTGGACGACAGCATAACCGTGGACATCAAGGACGAGGATTTAAGGATAGACACCTACCGCGCTTCCGGAGCCGGCGGCCAACACGTAAACCGGACGGACTCCGCCATCCGCATAACCCATCTGCCCACGGGGATTGTCGTCTCCTGCCAGAATGAACGCTCGCAGCATAAGAACAGGGAAAGCGCGATGAAGATGCTGAAAAGCAAGCTCTTCGCGGTTAAGCAGGCCGAGCGGGATCAACTGCTCACCGGCGTCCGGGGCGATGTGAAGGACATTAACTTCGGCAGCCAGATACGCACCTACACGTTCCATCCCTACAGCCTCGCGAAGGATCACCGTACCGGCGTGGAAGCGGGGACCATCCAGGCCGTTATGGACGGCGGCATAAGCCCGTTCATCAACGCCTATTTGATGAGCAAAGCGAACTTATAATGGATAACGACGTTTATATCAGTGAGGACGAAAGCGGGCAGCGTTTTGACAAATTCCTTATCCGGCGGTTCCCTGCCGGGGGCAAGGGGTTTGTTTATAAAGTAATCCGCAAGAAGCGCGTTAAGCTGAACGGTAATCGGGCATATGGTGCGGAAATTCTTAAAGAGGGCGACAGGGTAACGTTATATATCGCGCCGGAGACGCAGCTAGAGCTCAGTGCCGATAACCATAAGATCGGGCATTGCCCGCCCGCAGCCGGAATGTCGTTGAATGTCCTCTTTGAGGATGAGCATGTGCTCATAATAAATAAACCAGCCGGGGCGCTTACGCACCCGGATATTGTGGAAGCGGCGTCATACTATGTTAAGAATGCCGCTTTCCGGCCTGTAGCCGTCAACCGGCTGGACAGGAACACAACGGGGATCGTTATCCTGGCAAAGACCCTTACCGCGGCGAGGGAACTAAGCGCCGCCATCCGCGAGCGGGCGGTGGAAAAGTATTATCTGGCAGCGGTTCACGGCTTAATTGACCGCGAAATGACATTGACCGGCGGCCATGTAAAGGACAGGCAGCGGAACAAGGCGGTTATTACAGGTGCTGACGTTATGAACGCTAAGGAATCCGTCACAAAGGTCAGGCCTTTAGCTTATAAGGACGGCGTGACTGTCCTGGAAATAACCCTTGTTACGGGCAGAAGCCACCAGATACGTGCGCATCTGCAAAGCGTTGGCAGTCCGATAATCGGCGACCCCAAATACGGGGACATAACAGTGAACAGACGCTATAATGTTAATAGGCAGATGCTTCATGCCTGGCGCGTGGTGTTCGGCGGGTTAAGCGGGCGGCTGGCCTATTTAAACGGCATGGAAGTGGTTTGCGAATCTGGGGAGGAACTGTTAAAACTGGGAGAGAGCGTAGGATATTTGGAAGGGGAGTAATAAATGTTCGGCAGATTCAGCTTGACCGATATATTATGGAATTTGGCGGTGATCATACCTGCCCTTACTGTCCATGAATTCTCCCACGGCGCCGCCGCCTATCTGCTGGGAGACCGCACGGCGAAATATGACGGGCGTTTGTCGCTTAACCCTATACGCCATATTGACTGGGTCGGGTTAATCGCTATGGTTCTGTTTGGGTTCGGATGGGCGAAGCCGGTTATGGTCAACCCTGGGCGCTTTAAGAATCCCAAGACGGATATGGCTTTAACTGCGGCGGCTGGGCCTGTAGCAAATATCGTTTTTTCTATAATACTAATATTTCTTTGGATGCCGATGTCCATCTTTACCAGCGGCACGGGTGCGTCAGGCTGGATAACGGAATTCTTATTCCGGTGTATATCTATTAATCTGGGTTTAGGGTTCTTTAATCTAATACCTATACCGCCGCTGGACGGTTCGAAAATTTTCGGCGTCTTCCTGCCGGAAAATCTCTACTTTCGCTTTACGCAGATGGGGCAGTTTGGCATGATATTATTAATTGTGCTGTTATATATGGGTTTTATCAATGATATTATCTATCCGCTTATCAACATGACGTTTACCGGAATAAGGGGAGCAGCGTTTAATTTATATACTTAATAATAAACTGAAGGGAGTTCGCTTATTAAATGAAGGCAATAATCCTCGCGGCAGGTTACGCGACCAGGCTTTATCCGTTAACCCGAAACTTTCCCAAAGGCCTTTTAAAGCTAGGAGGAAAGCCCATTCTTGAATACATCCTTGCCGAGATAAGAGCGCTGCCAGGGCTGGACGGCATATGCGTGGTCACAAACGATAAGTTCTATAACCATTTCTTGGAATGGAAAGAAGAATCCAGAGCGGAGGATGTGACCGTTTTAAACGATCATACCTCAAATGATGAAAATAAACTCGGTGCTATTGGCGATATTAACTATGTGATTGAGTCGCTGAAATACGATGACGAATTATTTATAATAGCGGGGGATAACTTCTTCACATTTAGTCTCTCGGATTATTATACATTCTATCGTTCAAAGGGCAGCGACTGTGTCTGCGCAAAGGAACTGGACGATATAGAGCTTCTAAGGCAAGTAGCGGTGGCCGAAACCGACAATGCAGGAAAACTGATAAGTCTTGAAGAGAAACCCCAAAATCCCCGTTCCGATTTGGCTGTTTACGCCGCGTATTTCTATACTAAGGAAACGGCGAAACTCTTTAAGACATACATAAACGAGGGTAATAATCCCGACGCTCCGGGGCATTTCCCTGTGTGGTTGTATAAACGTAATCCTGTGTTTGTTTACAAAATTTCTGGCCAGTGCTACGACATAGGCACTCCAACGCAATATGAGGAAGTTGGAAAAATGGTTGCCGAAATGAAGCGATAACCTAAAATGTAGTATATTAATCCCCCTTTTGTCAGATAATAGTGAAGATGAATTAATCTCGACTGTTAATCTTGACATAAGGAGGAAGGATCGTTGAAAGCGACTGGTATTGTGAGAAGGATTGACGACTTAGGCAGGGTGGTTATACCAAAGGAAATCCGGCGAACCCTGAGGATTCGCGAGGGGGATCCGCTAGAAATATTCACGGACAGAGAAGGAGAGATAATCCTCAAGAAATACTCGCCTATTGGTGAACTGGGTTCTTTCGCAAAGGAGTATGCCGACAGCCTCGCGCAGACGGCGGGCCATATCACCTGCATTGTTGATAAAGATCAGATTATCGCCGTTTCCGGCGGAGCAAAGCGCGAGCTTATGGATAAGCATATTAGCGTAGCTATGGAAAAAACCATCAGCCAGCGCAATATCCTTAGCTGTTCAAGAAACGAACCCGGTTTTGTCCCGGTTCTTGAGGAGGACATAGCCGATATATATAATCACGAGCTCATCGCCCCGATTATATCCGAAGGCGATGTATTGGGCGCCATAGTGTTTCTCTCCGCCGAGAAAAAGATGGGCGACGTGGAGAACAAGCTGGCCCAGACAGCGGCGGGATTCCTGGGGAAGCAGATGGAGCAGTAAAAAAGTCTTGCGTATTAATGATATCATGTGTATAATAAGGGTAGAATAAAAAAGAGGGAACGACCGTTAATCGTTCCCCCAGGCGCAGCCGCATATGACGGTTAGGCTTGCACTGCTACAAATGAAATAGCCGCGAAACCTTGCGACAGGGGCGGCTATTTCCGTTTTGTATCATTGTATACAAGAAGCGCCAGGAGAAAGATACCTGCTTGAAAAAGAACGCTCAAGATTTCATACGTTGACATAGGCTTGACCTCCTTTCAGTTGGATTTGGCTTTTCAACCGTCACCGCCTTCCAGAAAGC
>JAISVU010000006.1 GCA_031271375.1 Clostridiales bacterium
GCCGAGAACAGGCCGCAGATGATAAAAAACGCGACGAACATGATATCGCCGTCGCAAATAATTGACGATATGATTGAAACGCCGACGGAAAAACCGGCCGCGAGCCCTTCGTCCAGCAAAATTGCTGTCAGCATTGTAAACAGTATAATGGGCACAAAGACAAAGTTCATGCCTTGCAAAAACCGGGCAAGGATCACCGTGGCGCAATAGAGCGTGAACAGCAGCACTACATTTTTACGTTCCTCCAGCTTGCGCCCGTATGTCGTGGCAAAGAAGAGAATCAGCGCGGCGAACATCGCCGCTATGGCAAGAATGGCCCCCGCAATCCCGGGGAGCTTGGTATAGACCGTGGAACGCACAAGATTAAGGCCTTCCAGCACCGCAAATATCTCCGGGGTTATCAGCTCGCCCTCGCCCACTATATTTTGGCCTCGGTGGATAATGACCGGGGCCACCGCGTCCATTGCGTCCTGGGCGGCCTTTTCCATGCTGGCTTCATCCACGAATATATTCGTCTTTAGTATCTGCGTGATTATATTATAACCGGTATTCTTTACCGCTGTGTCCCATTCGTCTATCGCGGCCAGCTCGTCCTTTACCGCAAGGGAAACGCTGTACAGCGCGTCCTCCTTAATGCCCGAGGTCAGCCTGGCCTCCGTTATGCCCCTGACCGTCTCCCTGAATATATTAAAGACGGCGCTGTCGCAGGTGATCATAAAGTTGAAATGAGCGTATGTTGAAATATCCAAACTCAGCCCCGCTCTGTCCAGGTTCTCTACCGGAACCGGGCTTTGCTGCACCTCCGCCGTTGGGTCGATGATGGGATTGTGCTGCCTGCGCATTGCTTCGATCTCGTTGAAAAAGGCGTCCAGCTTATCCATCGCGGCTTGGGTTACGCCGTTGTCCTGTATATATATCGGGTTCGCCCGGGTTTTCTCGGCGGCTTCGTTACGTAACGCCTGGGTCGCGATTTCGTTCACCGTGTCCGTTGGCGACTGTATAAGCCGCCGTGAGATAGTGCCCTGCTCTATGATATAGCCCTCTCCCTCGATCCCTCCTGTGAGAACGCAAACAACACTGGTCAAAAAGGCCAGCGCAAGGAAGATGGCGTTGAACAGCGAACGCTCCCGTATTCCGTTCATTAAGCGGCGTATTCCGCTTTCTTTTGTGTCAGGCATAAAAACAGAACCTTATGTTTTATTATTCATTGCCTTTAATTGGATCCCAGCCATAAAACTTCTTCATATGTATCTTGAGCGCGCCTCTGTCCCCCTCGGCGCAGAGGGCGTACTTTTCCTTTGGCGTCTCATACTCTTTCCGCTCGCCCCATTCAAACCCGGCGGCAATGGGCTTGAACGTCATGTAATATACCGTGTACGCCTTTTTTGAGCCGGATTTAGCCTTTACTTCCAATCGCTTTGCGATTATTACGGCCTCCGTCTCCACCGGGGGGAAGAGCCTGAGCAGCAGCCATTTGATAAACCGTTCGATAAGCCACATCGCGAGCATTATACCCGCCGCGGCCAAAACCAGATAAGCCAGCTGCCTGTTAAAGGCGCTGATGTCGAAAGCTCTCAAAACGATCAGGTCTTTCTGCCTTCTTTGGCTCGGATTCTCTTCTTATGTTCGTATGATTCGTAAGCGTCGATTATCTTCTGCACCAGCGGATGCCGCACAACGTCTTTGTTTGTTAGGACGGAAATCCCTATCCCGTCGATGTTCTTTAAAATCCGCACCGCTTCTTTGAGGCCCGAGCGTTTGCCCTCCGGCAGGTCAATCTGCGTTATGTCGCCGGTGACGACCGCTTTTGAGCCCATGCCGATACGGGTAAGGAACATCTTCATCTGCTCCGCCGTCGTATTCTGGGCCTCGTCCAGCACTATGAAGGAGTTGTCCAGCGTCCGCCCGCGCATATAGGCCAGCGGAGCCACCTCGACCGCGCTTTTTTCCATGTTCTTCAAAAAGTTCTCCGAACCCATTATGTCGTTAAGCGCGTCATACAGCGGCCTGAGATAAGGGTCGACCTTCTGCTGCAAATCCCCGGGGAGGAAGCCCAGCTTCTCCCCAGCCTCTATAGCAGGCCTGGTAAGGATGATCCGGTTTACGTCGCCGCGCTTGAACGCGGCGACAGCCATCGCCATCGACAGGTAGGTCTTCCCCGTCCCGGCGGGGCCGACGCTGAAAACGACGGTGTTCTTGCGCATCAGCTCGATATAGTGTTTCTGGCCCAATGTCTTGGCTTTAATCGGCTTCCCCGAGACGGTCAGGCACACCGTATCGTCGCTCATCCGTTCAATATCGTTAAGCTCCGCCGCGTCCGAGACATAGGTGTTAATCAGGTAATTGACCTTCTGGTCGTCGATAAGCTCGGACTACTCCGCCAGCTTGACCATAGTTCTTATCACGGCCTCGGCCCCGGCTGTCCCCGCGCCGCCTATAATATGTATCCCGTCCTCGCGGTTTACGATATGCACGGAAAAGGCCTTTTCAATCTTTATCATGTTCTCGTCCAGGCTCCCGAACAGGCCCATCAGGCTCCCGTTGTCCGGCGCTTGGATTACTTTTCTCTGTTGTTCCATTAAGCCTCCTGGTAATAATCAATCAACAAATCCCTTAGCGGAAACAACCCTGCATGTAATATCCGCGCCGTTCAGCTCAATTACGCCGAAAGAAGCGATTGACTTTAATCCGCTGACAGTCCCCGGGTTCATCGCGATAACGCCCTGCTCAAGGGATATAGCCGGCACATGGGTATGACCGTATAATACAGCCTTCGCGCCGTTCCGTTCCGCCTCTTTAACCATTGAGGCAACATTGCTGTCGAAGGCATGTCCATGCGTTATCAAGAATCTATGTTCCCCAGCCTGTATAATTTTGGTGGTTTCGGCGGAGCTTGAATTATCGCAGTTTCCCCTTACCATCTTAAACGGGATATCCGTAAACAGCGCTTGCACGTCCTCCGCGTCCGAGATATGGTCGCCCAGATGAATGACCATGCCGGGTTTAATCCTTGCAATAACGGATTCCATTGTGCGGGTATCCGTATGTGAATCGGAAAAGACTAGAATAATTATTTTTACCTCTCCTCGCGAAAAATTAACACGTTCAAATGATTCAGGAATTTCCTCGCTGCTTGCGTTAATAGCTTTAAAGAACTCCCTCCAGGCCTTTGCCTGAGAATTTTCTTGATAACTAATACACATGCTTGCAATACGGACATTTTGGATAATCCATATCATGCGTTCTTCCGCAATTAGGGCAAGTAACCTGGTTGATATCGTATTCGTTGTCTTCTTCATTACCGTCCTTATTTTCGTTTCTCTCATTTATGACACGGGCTTCAATTATGCCATTCCGAACGGCGGCTTTAATAATTAAATAGAGGATGCCATACAAGATAACAGCCCCAAATATTATCAAAGAGATAGAAACTATAAAACCGTCCATAACTCTCCTTTAAGGTTTTAATTATTCATTATTCACTGTTCATTATTCATTGCCGGCCCGGGCCGGCCCAGGCCGACCTGTACTCCTATATTCTCCACCGCCGTCACCACTGCCGAGACATACAGCACATCCTTGTCCACTACATAATAAAACTCCATATCCGTAATCTCGGTATCCACGGGCAGCTCCCGCAGTATCCGGGCGTTGACTATTGTCCGGCTCATTATTTTGGCCTCTTCCAAAGAACGCCGCACGGTAATCGGTATGAACTCCCGGTAATTATTTTCGAACCACACCGCGGGAAGCGGATAATCCTCGCCGAAATGCAGGCGGTTCTCGGACGACACTATATCGTAGTTCAGATAGGGGCTCTTGGAGTTTTCCAGGAACAACTGCCTATCAAAGAGGATTATACCATAGTTGCGCTTAACATTACCAGTAAAACTTTTTATAACATAGGCAAGCGGCACCTCGAAGTTGTACTCATAGTACCTACGCGCCAGCACGACGGAGCTTGCCCTAACGAAATATGACGTAAAGCCGTATTCGTCGCTGCCCACGACGACTTCGCCGGAAACCAGCACATCCCCGGCTTTAACCACGTCGCCGGGCTGGAACATAGGCCGTCCCAGCTCGGTGGCCATGCTGGTTATAATCCCGTCCTTCGCGGCGACGATATCGCAGGGCTGCCCCGTTTCCACAGGCCGGGGCGGAACGATCCCCTCGACGACACTGAGCCTTGCGCGGGTGCCTTTTATATCAAGATTGACCCAGACTATTTCAGGGAAGGCCGCCATCAGCGCCCTCTCGATATCGCGGAGGACGAGCCCGGACTTGTGATTACCAGAGGATACACCCATTTCGGCCAGTTTGTCAAGCAGCGCTTTCGTTTCAAGGCGCTCGTTGCCGTCCACGGTAACAAGCCATATAAAGGAAGTGAGGTATATAGCAAGACCAATAAACGCCGCGAATCCCAGCATCAGGAACCGGCGCTTCTTGTAACGGAACAGGATAAAAGGCAGGCCTGCCTTATGTACGATACGCAGCTTGCAGCCGCTCTTTTTAGAGCAGTAGCGCAGGAGCTTAAAACCCTTTATCGAGCAGGATATCCTCAGACGCCCCTCGTCGCGGACGGCGTCCCAGAGGTAAATGGACCTGCGGGCGGCCAGGTTGATAAAACGCTCGGCGGAAAACCCCGAAACGGCCACCACAACATAGCCCCGTATGAAATTAAGCAGCTTTAGAAACATAGGCACATCCGCCCGTCGTTTACTAATTCAAGAACTCGATCTTCTTTACGCGCCCCGACACTGTTATATGCTCGGCAGTCACCTGCCGCAGGATAAGACGAACCCCTTCAAGCTGGATAATACCCGTTCCGGCGCTGATCCGCACATATTGCTCGTTATACTCCACAAGGCCTTTATAATTGGTAACGCTGATCTCTTCATTGCCCAGCGCCTGTATGACGGGCAGGTTAAAAACTACTTCCTTAGGCAGCTCAAGCATCTCCGCCAAGCGCCGCCTGAAGCCGCTTCCGCTGCTGTGTTTATCCTTTCCCGCCAAACTCAACACATCCCTCAGCGGGTGACAATGGTCGCCCCTACGAGAATTCTATGCCTGGCAAGGCTTGTTTATGATTTCCTTGCATATTTCGCGGCATAACTGTATAATCTTCACTGGGATATATTTCGTAATGGGGGTAGACAATGACCGACGCCGTAATAAACTTCTTTCAAAATATTACTATACAGCCGGAGGTATCGATATTTATCGTATCCCTGCTGCCTATACTGGAACTGCGGGGCGGGCTTGTTCTGGCCACGTTTATGGGCGTGCCGATGATAAAGGCCTTTGCGATCTGCTACATGGCAAACGTCCTGCCTGTACCGCTTATCCTGTTGTTTATAAAGAGCGTGTTTAAGTTTCTTAAACGGTTCAAGACCTTTGCCGGTGTTTTAACTAAGCTGGAAAACAGTGCGATGAAAAAGAGCGCTTCTATCGTAAAAAAGCAGCTTGTCGGGTTGTTTCTGTTCGTGGCTATTCCCCTGCCGGGAACAGGAGCCTGGACGGGAGCGTTTATCGCCTCGCTTCTTGGCATGGATATCAAAAAGTCGTTCATCGCGATAATACTGGGCGTGCTGGGCGCGGGAATCATTATGATAACGCTCACTTACTTCATTCCGGGGCTTTTTGGGATGGAATACAGTTTTTGACATAATATAACACGCCGCAAAGCGCGGCGCGGTATAAACCTTCCGATATGGGTAAAACTAAGGGAAAGATAACCTCGGGAGGCTCGCATGTTTAATGTCAATTTTAATTTCTTGGGCAAAAAATCATTAACAACTGCCCTTTTTTATGTTATACTATTCCTCGGTGGCGTGGGCTTGGCTTTGGGGGCCTTCCCCTCCGCAGCGCACGCATCCATGCCGGTTAATAAAAAGGTAATAACGATCGACGCGGGCCACGGGGAATGGGATCCGGGCAAGCAGAACCGTAACACTGACGAAAAAGATCTTAACCTGGCGGTGGCCGAAAAGCTCCAGGTTCTGCTGGAGACAGGCGGCGCGGTCGTGTTCGTGACCAGAGCGGACGACAAGGCCCTGTCCGATAAAAAGCGGAGCGACCTGAGCGCCAGGGCTTACCTTGCCAATGCCGCCGTTTCAGACATTTTTGTCAGCGTACATCATAACTCTTACGAAAGTCCTTCGGCTTACGGAGCCCAGGTCTTTTACTTTGATTCATCCGAACGCAGCGCCATTCTGGGGCAGGCCATACAGAACCGTTTAAACGAGTTCCTCCCCGGCCAGCATAAGCGGGACGCAAAGGCCAACGACAAATATTATGTGCTCAAAAAAACCGCAATGCCCGCCGTAATTGTAGAATGCGGGTTCATGTCCAATCCGAGGGAGCTGGAGATGCTCAAGGACGAGAGCTATCAGGACATGCTGGCATGGGCTATATATATGGGCGTCTGCGATTATTTTATTTCAAAAGAATAGGGATTTTATGAATTTTAACGACCTGTTCGGGGTTGGCATCGGGCAGGCCTTGTTGAAGCAGGGGATAACCGAGCCTACGGACATTCAATTCCAAACCGCCCCGGATATAATCACGGGGATAGACCTCATAGCCCAGGCGCCTACAGGCACGGGGAAGACCCTGGCTTACCTTGCCCCGCTGTATTATAAGCTGAATTCCGCCGAACGGGGCGTCCAGGTTATTGTATTAGCGCCGTCGTATGAGCTTGCGGCGCAGGTACATAAACAAGCGAAGCTGTTGTGGGGCAATATGGGCAAAACCGACGGCGCTCCGTGCCTGCTGATAGGCGGAACCGGGGTTGCGAGGCAGGTTGAGGCCCTTAAACTCAAGCCCAGACTCGTCACAGGAACGCCGGGCCGGGTGCTGGAGCTGATTAAGCTACGGAAATTAAAGCCGCATACGGTTAAGACCCTCGTCTTGGACGAGGGCGACCGGTTGCTGCTGGGCGATTCTAAGGAAGCTATAAAGGAGATAATCAAGGCCCTGCCGAGGGACAGGCAGATTCTGGTATTTTCAGCCACAGTGACGGATAAGGCGGAGGCTGCCGCTAAGGAATACGCTCCGGATGCCGGAATAATGAGGATGGGTAATAAGCTGCCCGATAGCATAACCCATAAGGCCGTTATATGCAAACGCAGGGAGAAGCTGATTACTCTGCGGAGCGTTATCCACAATGAACAGATAAAGCGGGCGCTGGTGTTCTTCGCCAACGGCGCCGAGGCGGAACACGCTGCGGAGCAGCTAAACTTTCATCATATCCCGGCGGCGGCGCTTTCGGCGCGGTCCAGCAGCCAGGAACGGAAAACGGCTCTGGCGCGTCTGCGGGACGGCGCCGTTAAGGTATTGACATCGACGGACGCGGCGGCCAGGGGTATGGATATCGAAGGCTTGGACTGCGTGATTAATGCCGACGCGCCTAAGGATACGGAAACCTATCTGCACCGGGCCGGAAGAACGGGGCGGATGTCCCAAAGGGGTACGGCAATAACCATTGCCACTGAGAACGAGGCGCGGCGGCTGGAGGATATCGCGAAAACCCTGGGGATAAAGATTAATATATCGGTATGATCGCATGTTATTAATCCAATATGACGAACACGATAACATTTATGTGGCAAGTATTCCGGAACTGAGGGGCTGTATTGCACATGGCCGTACCCAGGATGAAGCTATAAAAGAAATAAACACAGCGTTGGAATTATGGCTGGAAACACTTCGTGAAGAAAATACGCACATCCCCAAACCGTCTGTTTACGTAAGCTGAATATAACGAATGCGAGGAGCGCAAAATGACAACCTTCAAAGAAACCGCCGCAAAGCTGCGGGCAGAAAAGCGTAACTTCAAGGCCTTCGCGGGCCTTGACGGCTTTGTTGACGAGATCATCCACATTGTGGAAAAGCGCACCGGCCAGGATGCGGACGACTACATAAGGTATGAGAAGATTGAGGACTTCGGGAAGAAGGTAAAAGAAGCCGGCGGCCTTAGCGCCAATTTCGAGATGATTCCGATACAGGTAAAGCTGGGCGGCAACGGCCCGATCTTTGCCAACGCCCTGTTAAACTTTGACATCGGCGTGACATACTGCGGGAGTATCGGATACCCAGACATTCACCCGGTCTTCAAGCCTATGGCGAACCATCCCGGCTGCACCGCGATATCCAAGTGGGAGCCGGCCCACACGGACGCGCTGGAGTTCCAGGACGGCAAGCTCATCATGGGCAAGATGCGCGTGGTTTATGATATTACCTGGGAAAAGGTAAAGGACGCCGTAGGCGGCGTAGAAAAATTAGCGGAGCACATGAGCAATTCCGATTTATTGGGTATGCTAAACTGGACGATGCTTCCGTTCATGGGCGACGTGTGGGACGGTATGCTAACGGAAGCCCTGCCGCTGTGTACATTCAAGGACGGCATAAAGCCGCTGTTCTTCTTCGACATCGCCGACCCGGCTAAACGCACCGGCGACGACATCCGCCGCGCCCTGGAGCAGATGGGCGCTTTCAACAAATATTTCCGGGTTGTATTGGGCCTAAACGAAAAGGAATCGTACCAAATCGCCGGCGCGCTGGGGATTGACGACCCGGAGCGGCTTGGCGCGCAGACCCTGTCGGAGGAGATGTTCAAGCGCCTATCGATAGACTGCCTGGTAATCCATCCAACGACCGAGGCTTACGCCATAACAAAAGAAGGCTTCGCCAGGGTCAAAGGCCCTTATTGCGAAAACCCCAAGCTCACCACCGGCGCGGGGGACAATTTCAACGCCGGGTTCTGCCTGGGCCTGCTCTGCGGCTTCGGCGCCGAAGAATCCCTTAGAACGGGCGTTTCGGCCTCCGGGTACTATGTGCGCCAGGCCGGAAGCCCGGCGACAAACCAGCTTGCAGATTTTATGGATACTATAGACTAACGGAAAAATACGGGGGATAAAGAAATGTCAAAGGAACAAAAGAGGACTGATCGGAAGTACATTTTCGTAACAGGCGGCGTCGCGTCGGGCCTGGGCAAAGGCACAATGGCTGCCTCTCTCGGGCGTTTGCTGAAAGCCAGGGGATACCGCGTAACGAACCAAAAGTTCGACCCCTATATAAACATCGATCCCGGCACGATGACCCCATACCGGCACGGCGAGGTGTTCGTCACCGACGACGGCTCCGAGTGCGACCTGGACGTTGGCCATTACGAGCGTTTTGTCGACGAAAACCTTTCGGGAGAGTGCAACATCACCTGCGGCAGGATTTACCTCTCCGTCATCGAGCGCGAGCGCAACGGCGGCTACGACGGCAACGACGTTCAAGTAATCCCGCACATCACCGACGAAATCAAGACCCGCATAGTCCGAAACGCCGAAGCGGCCGACGCCGACGTCGCCATCATCGAAATCGGCGGCACCGTCGGCGACATCGAAAGCCTGCCGTTCCTTGAAGCCAT
>JAISVU010000012.1 GCA_031271375.1 Clostridiales bacterium
GTGGAGCTGTGCGGAGGCACGCATCTGGACAACACCGCAAAGGTGGGATGGTTCAAGATACTCTCCGAAACCGGCGTCGCCGCTGGGGTAAGGCGCATTGAAGCCGTGACAGGTAAGGCCGCCGAGGCTTATAGCCGGGGCATTGAAGAACGCCTCATCGAAGCCGCCGCGCTGCTTAAAACCGGCCCGGAAAACCTATTGAACCGGATAGGCTCTTTGATAAACGAGAAGAATGATTTGCAAAAACAGCTGGATAAGCTCAGGGAAAAGGAACGGGCCGCCCAAGCGGACGATTACCTGAGGGATGCCGAGATAATTAAGGGTATTAAGGTCGTCGCGGCGGCGCTTGAAGGCGGGGACACGGAAAGCCAGCGCGGCCTGGCGGATAAGCTCCGCGAGCGCATTGGGTCGGGCTTAATTATCCTCTGCTTCACCGGAGCCGAAAAGTCGACGCTGATCGTCACCGCCACCGAAGACGCGGTCAAAGCCGGGGTTCACTGCGGCAACATCGTTAAGGAAACCGCAAAAGCCTTCGGCGGCAACGGCGGCGGCAAGCCCGGTATGGCCCAGGCGGGGCTGCCGGCGGCGGAGGCTAAGGAAGCGCTGGGGAAGGCGAAGTCTTTCATATAGGGTTCGCGCCGTGTCTATTAATGGAGGTGCTTATATGTCGAACAGTGTATCAAGCGTTAATTTTCTGGTTGATACGGATGTTAAAAATCAAGCGGACACACTTTTTTCAAGGCTGGGACTAAGCATGGATACGGCGTTCAACATTTTTCTTCGCCAATCAATACGTGAGGGCAGTATTCCTTTCCACATTACAACGAATACACCGAATTCCGAGACGGTGGAGGCTATGCTAGAGGCTGAAAGCATAGCCAACGACCCGTCTGTTAAACGTTATTCGGATGTTGAAGAAGCGTTACGGGAGTTGAAATCGTGAGCCGGGATGTTGTATGGACATCCAGGTTCAAAAAAGACTATAAACTAGCCTGGACACCGTTTATAGAGGAGTTGCTGATAGAATGAAAGCGGCCGTTATAATGGACATTGCAGGTTGCCCCAACCGCTGCAGGCATTGCTGGTTGGGGCATGAAAAGAATCCTAGAACTTCAATGGACGACTACCAATGGGTGGCCGGTCAATTCAAGGGTTATAGATTAAACGGTTCCACTTACTTTGATGACTTAATCTTTAACAGCTGGTACCGGGAACCGGATTACGCCGATAATTACAAAGAGCTTTGGGAATTGGACAAAAGCCTCAGCACATCCCCGCCGCCCAGATTTGAACTGGCTAGCATATGGAGGCTGGCCCGTGACGAATCATATGCTCCCTGGCTTAAATCCTTAGGCGTGGATGTCGTGCAGGTAACACTATTCGGCGGGCAGGAAAACACAGACTATTTTTCAGGCAGGAAAGGGGCTTTTAACGATATCGTTAAGTCCTTTGATATCTTGATAAACAACAAAATCGCGCCGCGTGTTCAGATATTTGTCTATCAGACAAACGTGTCCGGACTTATTAATATAGTTCCATTATTGCGGGATGTTGAAGCCCGCCTGGGCTTCTCTTTGGACTGCTATGTTACTATCTCCGACCCTATGGGAGCCGGGTATGATCTGGAAGATATCCGGGTGACAAAAGAAGACTTGTTAAAATTACCCGGTTATTTAGTGGAAAAAACCATGCGCAACAAAGGCATCGATGAGTTTTCCGACATCTGGAAAGAAGAGCGGGAGCTCCTTCCCGGCCTGACGGAGGATAATGCTCCCCCAAACGACGAGCCGGACATCCTCGCGTTCATGGTATCGGGTGATTTCAATGTTTACCCAAACAGCGGCGAGATTGCGCCGTATGCCTGTTTAGGCAACTTGAAATCGGACGGTATCAACGCCGTCATGGATAATTTTATAAACAGAAAAACACAGTCCTTAAAATTAAACCATGAAACCCCGGTTAGTTATTTCGCGAAGAAATACGGGGATAGTAACGGTATAAAGCTGACGGACAGATATGATCTATGCAAGAAGTGGATTCGAAAAGAAGCTGCTGCAAAACTTTAAATCACCCCTCCCGCCATCAGCGCCGAAGCCGCCGCCAGGGCCGCCTCAGGCGTGCATTCACTGCAGTTGAAGTTAAACTCGCCTGGGTTATGGGGTTGGCCTGAAATATCCGTGAAACCGCGTTGGACGCATATTGAGCAAGTGTCCTCGGACACACTTGAGGCCGTGACACAGGCTTTATTATTAAAGCCATAGGTTATAATAAGACCCGCGTATCCAGTAGGGATTGAGCTTAAAATACCGTCCGCATCTGAGTTAATGACTAAAGCTGCAGCTTGTGTGTTCAATATCCCCTCCCGTCCGGGAGGCGCGTTGAGTACGAAAATGTCAAAATCGTTACTGCTGCGCAGATATTCTGGTATTACCATAACCTTGACCCGGCCGAACCCATGCAGAGCCTCGGCAATGCGCTCCGCACCGTTCCCGGCAACGCCGATTGTCAGTACCGTTGTCATCAAAATCCCCCCTCTTTCTTGATAGTATTCGCATTTTAAATAAAAATAACCTGACGGAGAAGATTATGTCGAAAAACAATGAAAAAGAATTCATGGACTTCCGCAGCGACACCGTTACAAAGCCGACGCAAGCCATGCGTCAAGCCATGTTTGACGCGATGGTAGGCGACGATGTCTACGGCGACGACCCCACAGTAAATAAACTGGAAGAGGAGGCCGCCAAGCGCCTGGGCAAGGAAGCGGCGCTGTTCGTGCCCTCCGGGACATTTGGCAATCAACTGGCCCTCTTCACCCACTGCCAGCGCGGCGATGAGGTTATCCTTGCCGACGACTGCCATATCGTGGCCCATGAAGCAGGCGCGGCGGCGGTTATCGCCGGGGTTCAGCTGCGGACAATTACTTTCCCCGGCGGCATCCCGGTTCCCGATGAGATTAAAAAGCGCGTCC
Source organism: Clostridiales bacterium (assembly GCA_031271375.1). Lineage (GTDB taxonomy): Bacteria > Bacillota > Clostridia > Lachnospirales > WRAX01 > JAISVU01. The sequence continues at coordinate 2,969 of JAISVU010000012.1, forward strand.
GAGCTACAGGCGACATCCATGAGCCCAAGACCGCGCTTATCTGCTTGGAAAACGCGCTGGGCAACGGCCGCGTTGTTCCGTTGACTGTTATGAAAGAGATATCGGGGATCGCGAAGGAATATAATGTTCCTATTCACCTGGACGGCGCGCGGATATTTAACGCGGCCCTTGCTTTGGGAGTTGAGGCAAGAGAAATAGCCGCCTATGTGGACTCCGTTCAGTTTTGCCTGTCTAAGGGCCTCTGCTCCCCGGTCGGGTCTATTCTAGCCGGAACAACGGCGTTCATCGGCAACGCCCGCCGCAAACGCAAAATTATGGGCGGAGGAATGAGGCAGGCAGGCGTCCTTGCTGCCCCCGGCCTTATCGCGCTTAACGAGATGACCAAGCGCCTCGGCGAAGACCACGAAACCGCGAAGCTGCTGGGCCGCGAATTGGCCGCAATTAAGGGCGTAACGGTGGAACCGGTTGAGATTAACATGGTCTTTTTCCATATCGACGGCACGGGCTTCCCATATGAGCGCTTCGCCGGTGCGATGTTTGAGCGCGGCTTCCTGGTGAACGGCGAAAGCCGCGGCCCGCTGCGCATGGTAACGCATAACGACGTAACCGCTGAGGACGTGAAGAAAGCTGCGGCGGCAATAAAGGAGATTGTGGGGCAATGATCGCGAAGACCGATCTAAAAATAAGCGAGTTAATATCAATGCAAAACGCCCTTCAAGACAGGATGAAGGGCAAATGGACGCCGATAACCCCGGAAAACGGGCATTTATCGCTGCTGTGGATGTATGAGGAGCTGGGCGAAATTGTCGCGATTATAAAAAAGCGCGGCTATAGAGCTATAATGGATGATACAGCCGTGCGCGAGGCCTTCGTTGAGGAGCTTTCGGACGCGCTGATGTATTTTATGGATATGATGACCTGCTACGGCGTTTCCGCCGACGAGCTGTCCGGGGCGTTCGCCGCGAAGCATGAAAAGAATATGCGCCGGGATTTCGTCACAGAGCATAAACAATATTTAAGCGGGGATAACGGTTAATAAATTACTTTTATCCTCTTCTTTCACCGTTTCTCCCACATCCCCAGCGTACTGCGCATATACCCCGCGATGTCCATGTCATACGCCTGCTCCAGCAGCGCGTCCGTAAGGACTTCTTCGGTCTTGCCTATGGCCAGGGCTTCCCCTTCCTTCATTATCATAAACCTGTCGCCTAGGCGGGCCGCGAGGTTTATGTCGTGGAGGACGCCGACGACGGCGCGGCTGCCCTGCTTCGACCATTCCTTCAGGTATTCCGCCAGCTCGAACTGGTATTTAATATCCAAATGGTTGGTTGGCTCGTCCAGGAGGATTATTTCGGGGTCTTGGGCGAGGGTTCGCGCCAGGAAGACGCGCTGGAGCTGGCCGCCGGAGAGTTTGGTTATTTCCCTGTCTCTAACGTCAAGAATATCCACGGCTTCAAGGCATTTTTCCACGAAGGCGCGGTCCGCTTCCGAGGGCAGGCCCAGCAACCTATCATTTATATGCAGATACCGCCCCATCATCACTGTGTCATGTACGGAGTAAGAGAAGTACATACCGGATATCTGGCCCAGCATAGCTATCTTTCTTGCGATGTCCCTGCGCTTCATCCCGCGTATGGCGGCGCCGTCTATCTCTATTTCCCCTTTAAAGGGCAGAAGCCCCGCGACGGCTTTTAGCAGCGTTGTCTTGCCGCTGGCGTTTGGGCCGATAATCATCAGGTTTTCATTGTTTTCTACATGGAGGGAGATGTCTTTAACCACGTCGAGGCCGCCATAACCTGTAGATACATGTCTAAGCGTCAGCATGTTTTTTCTTCCCCCCAAAGTAAATGAAAGCGAAAAAAGGCGCGCCGATGATAGCGGTCACAGCGCCTACCGGGAGCTCTCCCACAGGGGGTAAAGTCCTCGCGGCAAGGTCGCAGATTACCATAAACGCGCCGCCGAAGATCGCCGACATCGGCACGACATATCTATGGGACGCGCCGAAAATCTTGCGGACGATGTGGGGGGCAACAAGATCGACAAAGCCGACAATCCCGCAAAATGATATCGAAGCGCCGGTAAGCGCGGCGGCGGCGACAAGCAGCACGCGCTTGATCACCTTTAAGTTCACGCCCATTGACATTGCCTGGTTTTCTCCGAAGGTCATTATGTCCAGTTCGCGGTTATAATGGGTTATGAATAAAACCCCTATTACGGCCACGGGAACCAGGATATACACCGGCGTCCAGCCGCGAGACTGGAAACTGCCCAGCTGCCAATACAGCAGTTCTTGGGTATTCTCCCTTGAGATAGCGGACATTAGCGTTGTTACGGCGTTTATGAACAGCGATAACACCATGCCGACAAGGATCACGGTGTTGTTGCTTATCTGCCCGTCTAGACTCCCGGCAACGGCAAGGGCAAGGAAGATACTGCCAAGCCCGAAGACGAAGCCCATCACAGGCAGCGACGCGCCGGAAGCCACAGGCAGCGACGCGCCGTAGAAAATAACAATGCTCGCTCCCAATGAAGAGCCGGAGGAGACGCCTAACGTAAAGGATGAAGCTAAGGGATTACGCATAACGCTCTGCATAACCGTTCCGCTGGCCGACAGCGCCGCCCCGGCGGCGAAGGCAAGGAGCACCCTGCACAGGCGGGAGCTCCACAGGATTGCGGCGGTGCTGGATTTTATATGCTCCGGGAGCGCCGTTCCAAACAGCTTATTGCCGATAACGCTGAAAATGTCAGCCGGGGGAATGTAGACGCTCCCCCAGCCGACGCCGATGATAATTACCAGAAAAGCGGCGGCAGCCGCCAGTATTACCTTTATTTTCATAGGCTTAATAGTCAAAGATATCGGGGTATACCGCCTCGGCTATCTCCTTCAAGGCTTTTATAATGTTTTGACTGGGACGGTTAGACGCGTCCGCGTCGATATAGTACACATCATTATTCTGAACCGCGGTAAGAGTACCCCAGCCGGGCCGGGACATAATCTCGCCGATGGGGTCTTCAATATAGTTGACGCTGGTGAGGATTACGTCAGGATTAAGGTCAAGCACTTGCTCGTCGGCTACCGACATCCAGCCTTCCTGCTCCGCGAAGAGGTTCTCCGCCCCGATTATCTCCAGCATTTCGTCCAGAAAGACCCCGTTGCCGAAGCTGTACATATACGGGGCCGCCGAAATTTCAAAATAGACTGTTTTGGCGTCTTCAACCGGTGCGGCGGCCTTTATGGCTTCAATATCGTTTTCCATGCCCGCGATAACCTCATCGGCGGCGACTTCCGCGCCTACGACTTGGCCGATAAAACGGATATCCTCTTTGATCCCGTCAATGCTTTCGCTGGATGGGATGTATACCACGCATATCCCCGCTTCCGAAACGACTTTAAAGGGGCCTTCCCCTCCGGCCTTGCTAATGCTGGACGCGATGATTATGTCCGGCTCAAGGGCTATAATCTGCTCAACGTCGGGGGCCATCATATCATACATTGGGATCTCCGGGTCGAGGCCCTCTATTCCGGCCGAAAGATTGTCCGCAGCCACTATCATACCGGCAAAGCCCAGGGCGGAAAGGATTTCCGTGTTGGAAGGGCCGATGGAGATTATCCGCTCGATAGTATCGGGCAGCGTAATGGGGTTGCCTTCACGGTCGGCGTCGATAACCTGACTGGACGCGGGCGGATTTACCTCAGCCGGGGTCTTTGTCGCGCAGGCCGCCATAGATAGGGCCAGGGCCAGCGTTAGCAACAACGCTGCGAGTTTCTTGATTGCTTTCATGTTGCTCCTCCTTTTTTCCAATCCGAAATGTAGTCACGGACTGTTTGCTGTCGCTTATATCGTGATACGCTTACAGCCTTAATATATAAAAATCCCCGTTCCGGGCGGATTCCGCGCAGAACAGGGATGGGAGGAGCTTATCGCGGCACATGCGAAGCCGTTCGTAAAATACGAATGCACGATAAAGCAACCAGCCCTCCATACTCTGTGGAGCCGCCGATTATTATATGAGGCAGGTCTTCCGGCTATGACTGCGCGGTTGTTTCGCCTTCTCAAGCTCTCGCTCAATGGCTGTCCCTATTAATATTAAGTATTGCCAGGACATGAAATCCGCTAATCATCACGGCAGCAGGACTGCTCAGGATTCTAACCTGATTCCCTATTATCGCGCCGTTAAAGCGGCGCGCACCGTCATTAGTGTATATTAAGTTTTAAATTAATTGTTCTTCCATTCCTCAAACGCTTGAAGAACCAGCTTAACGTCCTCTGCTTCCATCTTGGCTTTTGTCTGTGAAATCAAATCTTTGAAATCGCTGGGCGTTTTACTGCGGTATTGCGCGACTAACATTTGATATAAATAGTCCCTATCATTACGGCGAATCTCAATCTCGGTCGCCATAAGACCACCTCCTATTAACCCGGCGGATTAGCCTTTCTTCCATTCCTCAAACTCTTGAAGGACGAGCTTAACGTCCTCCGCTTCCATTTTAGCCTTTGTTTGAGATATCAGCCTGTTAAAGTCTTTAGGTACTGAACTTTCGTGTTGCGCGACTAACATTTGAAACAAATAATCCTTATCATTACGGCGAATCTCAATCTCGGTCGTCATAAGTCCACCTCCTATTAACGCGGCAGTTTAACTGTTCTTCCATTCCTCAAACTCTTGAAGAACCAGCTTAACGTCCTCTGCCTCCATTGGAGCCTTAGCCCATACAAGAAGATCCTTAAATTCACTTGGCATAGTGCTTCGGTGCTGCGCCATTAGTATCTGGAGCAGATGCCGCTTTTCAGCGTGACGGGTTTCCAATTCGCTTCCCATATGCTCGCCTCCTGTGATTTCAGTATACCACGCGCTATGCGTCAAGTCAACGGGCATATTGTCAGCATAAAAACTCAATTAAACCGCTTCACGCCAAAGGAACGCCTCACGCAGGCCCTGGCGGCCCGCAGGTCGGAAAAGTCTTTCCCCGCTATCATCTGGGCCAGCAGATTGCCGACGGCTGTCGCTTCGGCGGGGCCGGCGAATACGGTTTTGCCGGTGTAACGTGCGGTGAGGCGGTTCAGGTACTCGGCACTGGAGCCGCCGCCCACGATATGGGTGGCCTCGTAGTTCTTGCCGGTGAGCTTTTCCAGGTTCAGCGCGGTGTCGCGGTAACAAACGGCAAGACTGTTATAAACGGATGCGGCAAGCTGCCCCGGCGTTTGCGGCACAGGTTGATTCAGTTCAGTGCAGGCTTGTTTGATCTCGTTAATCATGCTTTCGGGGGACAGAAACCGCACGTCGTCGCAGTTGACAATGGAAGGGGATTCCTCCTTTTCGGCCATGTCGCAGAGCTCTGCATACGAATAGTCTCTTTCCAGCTCTTTTCTTACCGACTGGATCATCCACAATCCCATGATATTTCTAAGGTATCGTATCCGTCCGCCGTATCCGCCTTCATTCGTAAAATTGGCTAGGCGGCTCTTTTCGGAGCAATCCGGCGCGTCCCTTTCAACGCCCATCAGCGACCATGTTCCGGAGCTAATATACAGCATGTTTTCGGAAGCCGAGGGGACGGCCATCACAGCCGAACCCGTGTCGTGCGCGGCGGGCAAGACCACATTGCTGTTAAACCCCACGAGCCTTTGAACGTCCGGCGTGAATCCGCCCAACACCGTACCCGCCTTCACTATCTCGGGGAATATCTTTCTTGGATAGCCGCAAGCCCCGATTATCTCATCGTCCCAGTTCCCGGTGAAGGCGTTCACAAGGCCTGTAGTGCTGGCTTCGGTATATTCGGCGGTCATCTGCCCGCATAACCTCCAATGCAGATAATCCGGCATCATCAATAGCGTGTCCGTCTGATCCAGACGGTTTGCGGGGTCTTTCTTTTCCGCCATAAGCTGATAGATTGTATTGAAAATCTGATCTTGAATACCCGTGCGGCTGTATAATTCCTCTTTCGATATGAACTTGAAAACCTCGGCGTCCATCCCGGAAGTGCGGTTATCGCGGTACGCCGTCGCTTCGCCTATGCGCGCGCCTTTTTTATCCAGCAGGGCATAATCCACTCCCCAGGTGTCAATGCCCACGCTCACCGGGATTTTACCGGCTTCGCCGCAGAGCTTTATCCCCGTGATAATCTCGTCAAAGAGCGCGTCAGTATCCCAGATAAGCCTGCCGTCCCGTTTTATCATACCGTTGTGGAACCGGTATATTTCCTCGGTTACTATAATGCCGTTACATAGGCAGCCCAGTATGTGGCGGCCGCTTGAAGCCCCTATGTCTATCGCGAGGTAGTAATTCATAGCCCGGACACCAAGTTCGCAGGAACGCCGTCCCTTTCGCAGTATTCTTCCCATACGGCGGCCCAGGGCATAGTCTTCAGTTCCTCCATTACTAAAAGGCGCTTCGTGAAATCAAACGAATGCTCGGCTTCCCTGAGCTTATCCGACGGCTCAAGCAGGGCGATCAGCAAGGCCTTGCGCATGTTGCGCATACCCACGGCCCAAGCGGTTATCCTGTCGATAGAGCCGTCAAAGTAATCCAGGCCGATATGTACCCGGTCCAGCAGCCCGTTCCTGATAATCTCCTGGGCGATGGCGACTAGCTCAACGTCAAGGAGAATAACATGGTCGCTGTCCCACCGGACAGGCCGGGAAACATGCAGCAGCAGACGCTCCACAAAGAGCGACGCCGCGGTTATCTTGGCCGAGATAACCTCTGTCGGGTGGAAATGCCCCGCGTCCATGCACAGCGCCAGGTTATTCTTAACAGCGTATCCCATATAAAACTCATGGCTTCCTACCGTGTAGCTTTCAAGCCCGATTCCGAAGAGCTTGCTCTCCACCGCGTCTATGTTATACCGCTTGTCCAGCTTTTCCGAAAATATGTCGTCCAGAGCGGCGGCAAGGCGTGTTCGTGGGGTGAGCGTGTCCGCGGGGACATCCTTAAACCCGTCGGCGGCCCATATATTATTAACCGAAGGCTGGCCCAGCTCCCTGCCGAAATACGCGGATATCCTGCGGCAGCGCTTGCAATGCTCAATCCAGAATTCCCTGATATGCTCGTCGGGATGGGCCAGCGTAAGCCCGTCGCCTGCTTTGGGATGCGAAAAGAGGGTCGGGTTAAAATCCAGGCCCAGGTTATTATCCCTTGCCCATTCAACCCAGGCGGCGAAATGCTTAGGCTCAAGGGCGTTCCGTTCAACGCCCTTCACATCGCCGTAGATGGCGTGGAGGTTGACCTTTGTGCGGCCCGGGATAAGCCTCAGGGCCTTTTCCATGTTTGCGCGCAGTTCCTCCGCGGTTCTTGCGCGGCCAGGGTAATTCCCGGTGCTCTGTATGCCGCCCGTCAGTTCGCCGCCGCCCTCAAAGCCCAGCACGTCATCCCCCTGCCAGCAGTGCATCGACACCGGGATAGCGTCCAGCTTTTTAATAACGGCCTCGGTATCGACGCCGATTGCCCCGTAGCGTTCCGCAGCGTATTCGTACATTCCCATTCATGCCTCATCTCCGTTTATTAGTCTGCTAATGATGTTAAACCAGTAAGTTCTTTTTGTCAATGTCTTCCCCCAGCACATGCGAAGGCCGCTCCTCAGGCGCAAACCAGCCCTTATAAGTAAGCACGTTCCTGCGTTTTGCTCCGGCGGTGGGTTTCTGAACCAGTTTACGGTATTCTCTTGGGCTTACGCCGGTAATCTGCTTAAACGAACGGTTAAAACTGGCGGCGGCGGCAAGGCCTACCGCCTCGGCTACCGCCTGAACCGGCATGTCCGTTGTATATAGCAGGGCACAGGCTTGCCGTACACGCGCCGCGTTGATGAAGGCCAGCGGGGACATGCCCATAACAAAGCGGAACAGGCGCCTGAAATGCGTTTCGCTCAAACAGCAAATCTCGGCCAACGCGCCTACTGTTATAACGCCCATGTAGTTCTGCCGTATATGCTCCAGCGCGGGCTTTAAGATGAATGATTCCTTGTTCTGCTCCCGAGAGCCCGGGGCGTGTTCGGACTTGGCCCGCAAGAGTTCGTAATACAGCGAAATCGCAAGGGATTTCGCCACCGGGATCCAGTTATCCTTTTTGCGCGAAAATTCCTCTATCAGGCATTCGCAGTAGAACCGCACCCTCGGATAAGCGCTTTTTTTATAGATGAAGATATACGGTATCCAGTCCTCCGTGCAGGCTTCGTAGCGCGCTGTCTCGGGGAGAATGCCCTGTAAAAGCCCGCCCATATCCGCGAACAGATATGACCATAGGCTTCTTGTCCCCTTTTTTGAATATGTAGTGTGCGGTATGTCTCTGGGTATTATTGTGACATCCCCCGCCTCGAAGCGGCGTTCATTGCCTCCGTCGAAAACCAGCGTACCCTGCCCGGAATGGCATACCCCTATCTCAAGACAGTTGTGAAAATGCAGGCGGCTGCTAATTTCATCCGAAATAAGCCATTGATCCCCTGTAAGCTCCAGCCCCGGCATGTCCATCGGCAGTTCGTAAACCCTGTACTCTACTACATTCTTTGCTTTTCTTCCCATATGGACACCCCCTTATCCACAATAATACCACGATTTACAGCATTACGCCATAGCAAAAATGGTCGAAAATGACAAATATGTGCTTGTTTTTTACGTTGCAATCCTTCGTCAAATTGCTTATAATCTAGCTGTGAGTTATGAATATATAAGGCATAATGTCCATACGCTTGTTTAAAGCCGGCTTTGTTTTAATATAAACCCTATAAATCACGCGAATTTACGGACAAAGGGGGCCAATGGCATGAATCAACAGGCCGCAGGGTATAAGGCAAGACTGTTAAAGACGCATTTTAAATCGGAATGGCAGCTGTACGCGTTAACGATTATACCGCTGGCGTTTCTGCTGCTGTTCTATTACGGCCCTATGGGCGGGCTTATTATCGCGTTTAAGGATTTTAAAATCGCCAGGGGCTTCTGGGGGAGCGAATGGGTCGGTTTCGACGTGTTCCAAAAACTCTTCGCCCACCGCGAGTTCATCCCCGCCCTGCGCAACACCCTTCTGCTTAACCTTCTCGATTTGGTTCTGGGCTTCCCGATGCCGATTATCCTTGCCGTATTTTTAAACGAAGTCCGTGTGCGCTGGTACAAAAAGCTCACTCAGACCCTCCTCTACCTTCCCTACTTCCTCAGCTGGATTATTATCGGAGCCTTAGCCTATCAGCTTTTCGGCTTGAGCAACGGCCTGGTGAACAACCTCATCGAAAGCATGGGAGGGGCCAGGGTACCCTTTATCCAGGAAGACACGCACTGGCTCTTTACATATGTTATCGTCGGCGTGTGGCAGAATATGGGCTGGGGAACGATTATCTACCTCGCGGCGATGACCAGCATCAACCCCGAGCTGTACGAAGCCGCCACGGTGGACGGCGCGACCCGCCTGCGCCAATGTTTCAGCATAACAATACCCTGTATCCGCAGCACGATAGTCACAATGCTTATAATGAACCT
>JAISVU010000066.1 GCA_031271375.1 Clostridiales bacterium
ATTTTTATGTTCTGGGGCAAGATTTAAATTTTTGGAATATATACACAGAGCAGTGGACAAATGCCGGGTCAATACAAGGCCCGCAAGGCATTCAAGGGGTACAGGGAAATCCCGGCCCCGCAGGTGCCGGTGGCTCCCCAGGAAGGCGCGGAGCAATGGGTCTCGAAGGGCTACAAGGCCCGGTTGGTTAGCAAGTATTGCCGGGGCAGCCAGGCGTGCCGGGCGCGGCAGGGGCGCAAGGTGTTCCGGGAGCGCCCGGCCCCGCAGGCCCGCAAGGCCTTCCAGGGCCGACTGGTTTGCAGGGCTTACCCAGCCCCTGCCGGGGTTGCAAGGCTTACCCGGCCCTAACTGACAGCAAGGTATACCCGGCCCCGCAGGCCCGTAAGGTTTGCCTGGTTCTGTCGGCCCACAAGGTATCCCCGGCCCGACCGGTTTGCGAGGCTTGCCCGGCTCCGCCGGACAACAGGGTATTCCGGGCCCCTTAGGCCCGCAATGTTTGCCCGGTACCGCCGGGCCGAGGGGAGCAAAGGGCGACACAGGGCCGACCGGTGCTGCCGTTGGCATCGCACCGGGGGTTAATCTCTTTAACGCGTTGGACTCGAACGGATACGGCGTGCGTGTACTCGCCGACAGAAATGTGACATTTCAAACGAATACGCCCACTGGAATCAATATATCCGTGGTTCCGGGAGCCTCGGGAGCTGTCGTAACGATTGACAATACCCTTGAGAATAAACTGCGGAGGACGATAACGGAAAACAACAGAATGATTATGCAGCTGCTGGTATCCGTTAATTATGACGAAGTTGAAACTCCTACTGGATCGCTGTATAACGGCAAGCCCGTATACCGCAGAGCCTTCAATTTTACCGTTAGCAGAGGCGCATACGAACAGGACGACGCACCCATCGTACCTGTAGTCGGGTACATTGACTCCATCATTAACTCGGGCGGTTATTGGGCGACAGGGAACGGAATCGAAAAATACGCGGTTAACGCCACATACGGCACAACTGTGCCAATGTCCGCTTTTGCCTATATAAGAACGCAGAACGAACTGTTCTTCAAGAGCGCGTCAACGCTTAACAGGTCGCTGTCGCCCACCTTCGCATGGGTGGATTATACTAAGGTTTAACCTTAAAGACGCTTACAAGGCCGCGCATAACCTCGGACTGGCTGGACAGCTCCTGCGCTGCGGCGGCGCTTTCCTCCGACGTCGCGGAGTTGTCTTGAACGACCTGGGCGATCTGGCTCACGCCGTCGTTGATCTGGGATATGGCCAGGGCCTGCTCGTCCGAAGCCTTCGATATATCCGTGATAATGCCGGATATATCCGAAACGCCGCTGACGATTTTTTCCAAAGCGTGGTCGGTTTTATTCGCGATATCCGTTCCTTCCGACACGCGCCTTATACTGGTTTCGATAAGCTCCGTGGTATCGTTTGCGGCCTCCTGGCTCTTGACGGCCAGGCTCCGCACCTCCTCGGCCACGACGGAGAAACCAGCCCCGTGCACGCCCGCGTGGGCCGCCTCAATCGAGGCGTTAAGGGCAAGCAGGTTGGTTTGGAACGCGATATCCTTGATTATCTCAATAATCTTGGATATGCTGCCTGAGGCTTCGCTTATGGCCGCCATCGAATTCAGCATATCCTTCATCTGTGTGTTGCCTTCTTTGGCGTAATCCATCAGATGGCTGGAAAGCAGCGTTGCCTTTTTCGCGTTCTCCGCGTTAAACTGCGTTTGGTCATTCACAGCCAAAACCGTCGCGGTCAGCTCTTCCACGGAAGACGCCTGCTCCGTCGCTCCCTGAGCCAATGTCATGCTGCTGTCGGATATTTGCTTCGCGCCTGCGGCGACCTGCTCCGAAGCAGAGTTCATTTCACCGATGACCTTATTGAGCGTTATTATAATGTTGTTAAGCGCGTTCTTTATGTCCGAGAAACTGCCCACATATTCGCGTTCGATCGACTGGTTAAGGTTATTTGCGGCCAGCTCGGAAAGAACCTTTGATATCTCATTTATGTAGGACATAATATTCGTAACCGTGTTATTTATTGAATTCTTGATAACTAGGAAATCGCCGCTGTAGTCGCCACTCATCTTTCTTGTAAAGTGTCCCTCGGCTACAAGTTTCAGCACTTCTTCCGCCTCTTTTATAGGCGTGGAAACCGTCTCCATTAAGGTGTTCATATCCGTAAGAAGAGCCGCCCAGCCGCCTTTGTAGGACGAGGCGTCTACACGGCTGGATAATTTACCTTTTATAGCGTCGCTAACCAAGCCTCCTATGTCCTTGCTGACGGACTGCAGATTGAGGCTCATTTTGTCTATTGTCCGTTTAAGCAGCTCTTTCTTGCCCGGGAGCGGCTTCATCGTTAAGTCAAATTTACCGTTCGCGAACTCGTCGAGGAAGCCCACAACCATTAATACCTCGGTTACCAGGCCGTCCACCGTGCCGTTGACGCTTGCCGCAACCTCGTTGTACGCGCCTGTGAAACGTGCCGCGTCAACCCTGGATTCTATGTCGCCAATAATTGTGAACGCATGGCCAACCTTGTTTAGTTCGGCGATAAGGTCTTTGAGCACGCCTATGACATGGGCGAATGAGCGTTCCAGCAGGGTTATCTCGTTTTTTGTGCCGCGCTGGTCTAACTCAATATCCAGGTTTATATCGCCTGCCGCGACTTTTTCCGCCATAGCCGTAATAAATGGCAGCTTTCTAAGCCGGTTAGCCACAAGAAAATAGGAAATAACCCCTATAACGGTGATTAACCCGGCGCCGAAGCCGATAACAAGAACCAACAGCGCGTTGGAAGCCGCGTTGGCCGTTGACTGCGGCACAACCCCGCATATAAGCCAGAATCTTTCCGTTTCGCCTATCTTTACGCCTTTACCGAGAAGGTTTATATTTGAGTTGGTTATGTCGGAGAAAGCCGTAATGTCAAAACTTCCTCCGCTTTTTAGAATTTCATTGATTTGACTTGAATAATCCCCGAACCATGTGGAATCATACCGGTCCATAATGAGGCTCTCGTCTTTATGTGTTGTTACATAACCGCCGGGGGATACGACGAAAAGATATCCGTCGTCGAGGATCGATCCGGCGTTTACTTGGGCGCTTACTTCCTCAAGGCTTAAATCCACTCCCGCTACCCCGATGACAGCGCCGTCTTCAAAAATAGGTATAGATATCGAGTAGACGCTGATATAAGTTGATCCAAGACTGTAGGAGTACGGGTCGGTAGCGTAGGGCACCGCGCTGTCTCTGGCCCCCAGATAATACAGCCCCGCCACCGGGTCGGTGTAATCAGCCAGAACCTGGCCGATGATCGTATTGCCGTCACGGTATATATAAGGTATGTACCGCCCTGTACTGTCGTGGTACTGGTCATAATTAACATATTCACTGTCTTTGCCGTCGAAGGCGTTTGGCTCCCAGCAAGTCCATACCCCCATGACAGACGGATTGGCCTCCAGGACGTCATAAAGGATGCCAATGATCCGTTCCCTCGGGCTTACGCTGTTTTTACGCAGGTTGTCTATAACGGGGGCGAGCGACGAGGCCACGGAATAGCCGTTGTTTCCTATAGCTTCAAACACTTTCATGTTCTCGTTGACCCTTGCGTCAACCAGCTGCGCGGTTATATCGCCTGTCGTCGACGACGCGACGATACC
>JAISVU010000079.1 GCA_031271375.1 Clostridiales bacterium
TCAAAGTCAGGTTGTCAAGGGTTTTTGTCCAATCCCAGCAAATTTAAGTAGCTATAAGTAATGAGGACGGCGGAAGCGCACTACAGCGCCCCTGCCGTTTTTTTCAGGAAAATTCTGTATAGAAAAGGAGCGGCACGAATTTTCAAATAAGGGCTTGACAAATAGTAATTATTATCATATAATAATGAATATCATCATCGACATGTAAGAAGGTGTGCGCAATATGGAGCATAGAAGAAAAACGATTCAGCAACAGGTAATCCTTGACGCAGTGCGGGAACTCAATATCCACGCAACTGCGGAGGAGGTCTATGACCGTGTTGCAGCAAAGCATCCATCCATAAGCAAGGCGACTGTTTACAGGAACCTCAGTCAGATGTCGGAAGCGGGAGAGCTTGTGAATATTGGCAGTTTTTTTGGTTCGACTCATTACGACCATAATTGTCATAAGCACTATCACTTCATTTGCGAACGTTGTAAGCGCGTTTTCGATGTTGACGATTACTTTCCTGATCTTACCGAACAGCTTTCAGGGATGGACGGCTTTGAAATCACAGGGCATCAGCTTACTTTCAGCGGTTTATGCCATGAGTGCAAAAGTTAAATTATTTACAAGGAGGAAACGCGATGCGAAAGTACAAATGCTCCGTCTGCGGGTATGTGTATGACGAAGCAAAAGGCGTCCCGGAGAAAGGCATTGCCCCCGGTACAAAATGGGATAATATTCCCGGAGATTTTGTCTGTCCTTTGTGCGGCGCGCCAAAATCAGTTTTCAAACCGGAGGATGATTCCGCGCTGAAACCGGCAACCACGCCTGCTGACGACACGCCCGCAATGAATCCGAAAGAGTTTTCGGCTGGTGAACTCTCTGCTATTTTTTCAAGCTTGGCGAAAGGCTGTGAAAAACAGCGTCTTGGAGCGGAAACAGACGCCTTTAACGCTTTGGCAGATTATTTCAAGGCAAACGGCGGTGTTGAAAGCGGCCTGTCATTTAATGATTTGTCGGACGGTCTGGACGGCGATATCACAAAAGGCTTGGTATCCGCAAGAAAAGTCGCAGAGGACAACTCGGACAGAGGGGCGCTGCGATCCGTTGTTTGGAGCGAGAAGGTCAGCGCCATGCAAAAAGCCTTGCTTGAGCGCTTTGAAAAAGAAGGCGACGCCATGTTGGAAAACACAAACACATATGTCTGCGATGTCTGCGGCTTCATCTACATAGGCGAAACAAAGCCGGATATCTGCCCGGTCTGCAAGGTTCCAAACTACAGAATCGACCAGGTCGAAAGGAGGTAGCACGATGCCTGCATACAGAAATATTCGCCTCTGCGGAAAAGATTGCATGTGCCTTTACGTCTGCCCTACAGGCGCGGCAGATACGGAGGACAGCATAATAGACGTAAAAAAGTGCCTTCCCGGTTGCATGGCTTGTGTGGATGCGTGTCCGTCCGGCGCAATCTCAATGGTTCCCGATACATACCCGCCGCAACAGCCAAAATCAGAAACGGTTATCGCTTCTCAGCGTGCGCTGGGGTGTTCCAAAGCCAGACAATGGATGGTCGCGAAACAGCTTGCGGCTTCCGCCGACAGCGCCGTCACAAGGCAGTTTGCCGAAGCGGTTGCAAAGTCTAATCTCAGAATGGCGGAGGACATTCTGCGCGAGTCGGGATATATGCTGCCGCAAAGCTCGGAAGTCCGCGAACTGCTGGAAATTCTGCTTGCGGGCGCAACTCCCGGATTCCCCAAAGAGGCGGCAGAACTTCTGCTAAACAAGCTGCAAAACCAAACAAATATAACAAAGGGAGAAATGAAAATGCCAAACCTTAAAGGAACTAAAACCGAGAAAAACCTCATGGAAGCCTTTGCCGGAGAGAGTCAGGCTCGCAACAAATATACCTACTTCGCGTCTCAGGCGAGAAAAGACGGTTATGAGCAGATCGCTTCCATTTTTGAGGAAACCGCCGGGAACGAAAAAGAACACGCGAAGCTCTGGTTTAAGCTGCTCTGCGGCGGGGAAATTCCCGCGACTGCCGAAAACCTAAAAGCCGCCGCCTACGGTGAACACGGCGAATGGACGGATATGTACAAGCGTATGGCCGAGGACGCCCATGCAGAGGGCTTCAATGATATCGCGTATATGTTTGAGGCCGTCGGACGGATCGAAAAAGAACACGAGGAGCGCTATCTGAAGCTCGCCGGCAATATCGCGGACGGTTCCGTCTTTGCCAAGAAGGAAAAATCCGTATGGATTTGCCGCAACTGCGGACATATCGTTGACAACGTAAGCGCACCGGAAAAATGCCCCGTATGCGCTCATCCACAAGCATATTTTGAGCTTCGCGCAATCAACTATTAAGGAAAATGGGAAGGAGAATGGGCAAATGATTACTTTGACGGATAGTATGAAGGTAGGCGTGCCTAAGATTGACGCGCAGCATCAGGAACTTGTGGACAGGCTCAACGCGGTTACTTCTATGGGCGCAAAGGCTGTTTCCAAAGAAGAAACGCAAAAAACGCTGAACATGCTCGGAGATTACATTGTCAAGCACTTCGGCGATGAGGAAGTTTTGCAAAAGCAGTCGGGATACCCCAAATACGAGTGGCATCGGGGGCAGCACCAGATTTACATAGGCGAATTTCAGAAGCTCAAGCGGGAATTTGACACAAACGGCATCTCGGCAAAATTCACGCTTGACCTCAACAACTCTATTGTCGGCTGGATTGTGCGGCACATCAAGAATGTTGACGTTGAGTTCGGAAAGTATTACCGGAGCAGCAGGAGCGCCTAAAACAAAGGATGTGTTAGTATTATGGCAGTTACGGTTTATTCGGCTCTGTGTCCCCAAAACCATCGGTGTCCCGCCGTTAAAGCCTGTCCCGCGGAAGCGCTGGTTCAAAAGGAATATAAAGCGCCGGAGGTATTAAAGGAATCCTGTATTGATTGCGGGCGATGCGCCGAGGTATGTCCCAAAGGGGCCATCGCATTGGCGGTGGAAGTATAGACGGATATAGCCGGGCGCACTATGCGCGAGCCGCGTATAACGCGCTCGGCTATCTTTTGACATATGGGCGATTACTGCGCCTGCCCGAATACTGAGAAAAGATGAGGGGTTGCAAAAATGTGGAAAGATTCATATCGCATAGGCGTAGATACTGTTGACGAGCAGCACAAGGCGCTGTTTGACGCAACTGAAAAACTTTTATCCAATCTGCGGAATCATCAGGATACCCGCAAACAAGAGTGCATGTCGGCCATTGCTTTTCTGAAAGACTATGCGGTTAGGCACTTTGCGGACGAGGAGGCTTATCAAGTTTCGATAGGCTACAAAGATTATGCCGCGCATAAGAAACTTCATGAGGATTTTGTTCAGACCGTGTTATCCCATGAGGAAAAGATGACAAAAACGGACTTTGACCTCAGATCTATCAAAGAGTTCACAGGTATGCTTGTCACCTGGCTTACCTATCATGTGGCTGGAATAGACCAGAGCATAACAGGCGAAAAGACATTCGCGGAAAAGACGTTTGGCACTCAGCTTGATAATTTTCATTATAGTGTTCGCGACGTTTTACAAAAGCTCGCCAGAGTGGATGCGGACGCTATTAAAGCAACCGATAAAAGCGACGATGATTTCAGCGAATCCATCTCCGTTGAAATAGAGTTTACAGGCGACGCAAGCGGTCATGTCACCTATGTGTATACAAAAGAGTTCACTAAAAATGTAATCTACGCCATGATGCAGTTTGTCCCCGATACAGTCGATGAGTTGGTTTACTCCGCTTTGTTTGAGGTATCGAATATTATCAGCGGAACTGTTTGTACGCAGATGGGCAGAGCCGGGATATTTTCGGATATAAAACCGCCAATTCTGTCTGCAAGACCGACTGTTAATCTCAAAGAACGGCTTGTGCTTGATACCGGCATGGGTATTATAGAAATTGACTTTGAGCTTAGTTTGGTTTAATATGTGGACAAGGGAAAGGAAATTTCCCCAATTTTATAAGGAGTTGGTTCAGCATGAAAAAGAAAATCATTGCAATGGTTGGCGCGGTAGTTTTATGCTTGAGCATGGCAACTTCCGCGTTCGCGGCAACTGCCCCCGCCGGTTATGGCTATGGCTGCGGGATGTATGGAGCAGGGTACAGCCTGATGTGGGACGAGGACGGAAACTTTCTTGACCAAGAATCTTTTGAGGCCAACCTTGACAAGTTAATTGAGGATGGCGTAATCAGCGAGTATGACCGCGATTATTACCTTGAGAGATACGAATGGTGTTCAACCAACGGCGGCGGCGCTGCGGGAACGCGCGGCGGCGGATGCGGTATGGGTCGCGGACGCGGATGTGGGCGCGGTTGGTAAACTTCCGCAAGCTATTGGCCTAACATATTAGGCGGGCGCGAAAGCGCCCGCCGTATTCGCATCTATCTCTCCACACCCCGCGACTTTTGCCGCATCTGTACCTTGTCATCGTCCCGCTGCGCGTCCCTGACAGCGCGTTGTATTTTATCTGCGCTGGTCGTATTGTCTTTTATTCTGCTGTACTTCCGATACTGTCCCTGACGCTCGACGGTCTTGTCGGCAAGCTCCTTTTCCCATGCCTTAATCGGGGGCAGCTTCTTCGGGTCAAACCGCTCTTGCAGAACGTCGCGCAGATATTTCTCTGCGGCGTTGCAGAGGGTTAGTTCCATGCGGTGGGATTCATAATAATCGTTTGCGGCGTCCAGAGCCTTTTGCGCTCTGCTCTTTGCAAACAGGCCCGTTTCCTTTCGGGCGGTTTCGTCCTCGGCATACAGCTTTTCGTACCGGGCGTTATACTTGCGGTAATCCCTGTAATTATAGCTGTGCTCCAAGTGCTTTTCAAGGGTGTCAATCCGGCGCGAGGTCTTTTTCATGTCCTCGCCAACGGCGTGAAGGTCGCTTTGCAACCGCCTCACCACTCTGTCTAAATCCCGCACGGTGTTTATGTCGTTTTCATGGCAGAAGTTGTAGATTGCCGCCGCGTTCTTCAAGCGGGCAACCGCCGAATGATAATTCGGCGACATAATCTCAAAGATAACGTCGTAGGCCGTCGTCTGCTTGGCGGTTTCGGTCAAGTCCGCAAGGTTTTTCTCCAGCTTGTTTATACGCGCCCGAAGCTGGCGGATTTCCTTGTTGGTGTTTTCGACAGCGCGGTTAATATCGCCGCGCTCAGTGCGGATGCCGCGCCGTTCCATCTGCATCGCCGCGACGCCCATGTGTACGGTGGGTTTTTGCTCGATACCCTGTTCGGCATAGGTGCGCCTGTCAATGCGGGAATCGAAGCCAAGTCGTTCCAGTTCGGCGTTCGTCACATCCTCCCAAGCCTTGCGCCACTTGTCGGCATTGCCGCGATTGTTCCAGTTGGTGGACGGAATTGAGCGGCATTTATACTGGCGTTTGGCGGGGTCGTAAATCTTACCGCCGTTATCGTCCAGTATGTATTCCTTCTTCTGCTTACCGCCCCATCTGCCATTTTCGGTTATAGGGCGCATGGTGAGCATGATATGGGCGTGGGGGTTTCCGTCACCTTTGTCATGGACGCAAAGGTCGGCGCACATACCGGCGTTCACAAAAGTCTCCCCGACGTACCGGCGCACAAGGGTAATATTCTGCTCCCGCGTGAGTTCTACAGGCAGGGCTATGTCGATACTCCGCGCCAGTTGTGCGTCGCTGGATTTCTCGACTTTTTCCACGGCGTTCCATAAGATTGCGCGGTCTTTGTATTCGGCGGGCGCGTGTCCGGGCAGAAGGATTTCGGCATGGACGACGCCGCCCTTGCGGGTATAGTCATGCACAACTCCGTCATGCTCGTTTTTGATTATTTCGCCCGCTTGATACGCGGCGGCGGCGACCGCCGATTTGCCCTTGCCGCGTGTAATAACTTTCAAATGCGAATGGAATATCGCCATCGGCTCCGCCTCCTTTCGGCTGATATTGAAAAATCGCCCTGCGCCTGTTATAATTAAGCGAGGGCGATTTTTGGGGGTATTGTTATAATGATGTGTCCGTACTGTAACAGCGAAATGAAAAAAGGATTTGTTGAAATATCAAGTACCGTTCCTTTCTCCAATAATGTGGCATGGATTCCAGAGGAAGAACGGAAAAAGATATTTCACGACAATATCATTTGGCTAAAAAAACGAGCGGATGGGTATCATTGCGATAACTGTGATAAAGTTATCACTGTGTTCAATAGAAAATAGCGATTTTCGCGGGGTTCGGGGCGCGAAGCCCCGATATTGCAACCGATAGGTTGCAATACGCCGCCGGCAGGCCGCACGATACCACAATGGCAGAGCCGTTGTGGTATATCAGTGCGCCCTTGTTTCACAAGGGAAAGGGCGTTTAAGCCGTTTCCCTTGCCGT
>JAISVU010000081.1 GCA_031271375.1 Clostridiales bacterium
GTCAACAACAAGGAGGATCACGGTTCTCATGTGGCCGGGATTATCGGCGCCGGGGCCAATAATCAAAAGGGGATTACAGGAATCATATGGGACAGCGAGCTTATTTGCTTTGATTGGGAACCGACATGGCTTCAGCAGACATTTACGGATTGGAGTACGGAGACATTTATCGCGTCGGGTTTAATTAACTGTGTTAAATCCGGCGCGAAGGTCATTAACTTTTCGTTGGGAACCTCAGGTTCACTAACGGACAGTAATCAAACATTCAGTGAGGATACGATTAACGGATGGGGGTATCTCGCGTCTTTGTATATGGCAAGTTTGCTGTACCAGGGGTACGATTTTGTCGTTGTGCAATCGGCAGGCAACGGGGCGTCTGACGGTATAGGCGTTGACGCCGAAAACAACGGCTGGTTTGCCTCGGTTTCCCGCGAAAACTGTTATGACCGGCTAGGCACGGCGGATGATATACTGAACAGAATAATTATCGTAGGCGCGGTACAGCAGGACGGAGCCTCTTACACTCAGGCGAGTTTTTCTAACGGCGGCGCTACGGTGGATATATGCGCGCCGGGTGTGGATATATACAGCAGCGTCACAGGCGGGTTCAGGGGCAAATACGAGAATATGAGCGGTACGTCAATGGCCTCTCCCATAGCTGCCGGCGTTGCCGGAATGGTGTGGGCGGCGGCTCCCGGTCTGTCCGGCGCGGAGGTTAAGGCTATCGTTTGCGGTAACGGCAATACTATTCATAATGCCGCCGATAATGCCGCATCCCCGAACGCCGTAGGCGTATACAGAATGGTCAACGCGAAGCTGGCTGTGGAAGCGGTTTTGGGGACAGGTCAAGAGCGTGACGTTACAAATGAACTGAATTTAACCGGAAACGCTGTGACTGACGAAAGCGGAGCCATTTTGCTGTGCCCCGCTGTAACAAACTCGAATGGCAGCGCGCTCTTTGACGATGATTTAAGCGATAATTTCAATATCTCGTTCGATTACAAGATTGGCGGCGGCACAGGCGCGGACGGTATAGTATTCGCGTTTTTCACGGATGAGATCATTCCTGATATGGTTGGCGAATATATGATGTTTAACGGAAATAACGGCTATGGGATTGAGTTTGACGGGTATCTCAATAGAAATGATTCCGCCAATCCGCATATAGCCCTTATTCATTTAGAGGTTTCAAACCATCTCTTCGCCGTGGACGACGTAAGAGCGGAGGACAATGAATGGCACAGCGTCAATGTGCGTGTCGAGGGCGACAGTATTTCAGTCGCGGTTGACGGCGGCATTGTGATAGATTATTCAGGCGCTATCGATAAAACGAACAAATGTATGTATTTTGCGGCATCAACTGGAAGTTATACGAACGACCACTACATCAAGAATGTTATGCTGACCGAATTGAACTAATCATTACATTTGCGCGGGGAGGAAGATTAAAAATGGGCGAACTGAGTAATCTGCCGAATATAGCTGAAAAGCTGGAATCCCAGCTTTACGAGGCAGGTATAACCACCGTCCGGCAGCTTAAAGAAATCGGGAGCCGGGAAGCATGGCTGCGAATACTTTCCTTTGACCCGACAGCCTGTATCATGCGGCTGTCCGCGCTGGAAGGCGCGATACAAGGCATACGCTGGCATAACCTTGATGACGGTATAAAAGAATCTTTGAAAGAATTTTACCACTTGCATAAGGCTAAGCGAACAAAAGCGAATAAATAATCATGGACAGAAAAATCATCAGCGTGGATATGGATGCCTTTTATGCCTCCGTAGAGATTCGGGATAACCCGGAGCTGCGCGGCAAGCCGCTGATTATCGGCGCGCTGCCAAGCGAACGGGGCGTTGTGTCCACTTGTTCATATGAAGCCAGGAAATTCGGCGTCCGTTCTGCCATGAGCATTAAGGACGCTTACCGTCTCTGCCCGCATGGGCTTTACATGCACCCAAACCCGCACAAGTATAAAAAAGCGTCGGAAACCGTTCAAAAGATTTGGATGGATTATACCGATCTCATTGAGTTTATATCTTTAGACGAGGGATTTATGGATATAACCGGCTCGGAAGCCTTGTTTGGCGGCGCGCGCAATATCGGCACCGCCATTAAGGAAAGGACGAAAGCGGAAACTGGGCTGACTTGTTCCGTGGGTATCGGTTACTCCATCATGTCCGCTAAACTGGCAAGCGAGGAAAAAAAGCCGGACGGACTGTTTGAGATACCCACTCCCGCCGCGCTCAAAGCCCTGATTATTGACCGTAATGTGCGGACAATTTACGGAGTCGGCCCCAAAACCGCCGAGCGCCTGCAAAACGCGGGGATTAGTACAGTGCGCGATGTGCTTCTACAGAAGGACAGCGTTATCCGGCTTTTGGGAAACCACGGCCAGGGGATTATTGATCTGGCGGAGGGCATAGACGACCGCCGCGTGACGCCTTACAACGTGGCGGAGGCCAAGTCCATCAGTCGGGAAACCACCTTTCAAAAAGACACCGATGATTTTGACTATCTAAAAGACGCATTACTGCTGCTGGCGAAGGAATTGAGCCTTAAACTCCGTATGGACGACATTTTTATCCGTACTGTAACGCTAAAGGTCAAGTACGCTAACATGAAGCTGATTACCCGTTCCAAAACGGGCGAAGCCATAAATGGGGCAAGAGAGATTTTTCAAATTGCTGCAGATTTGCTTAATACGGTAGACAAACGCCCGATACGGCTTGTGGGTATCGGACTAAGTGGTTTCACGGATACAGATTACAAGCAGATGTCGCTGGAGGATATGGGAAGCCATCAGGCTGATGAGCGTAAAAAGGCGTTAGACAATGCCCTGCTAGGTTTGCAGCGCAGATTCGGCGGCGGTATAATCAAAACCGGGGACGAGATTATAGCTGAGAGGCGGTTCAAAGACGAAGTATAACATATATTAAGCAATATATTAACCGCAAAAGCGTCTTTCCATCTGGCAAGACGCTTTTAACATTTTAAGGAGGATTGATTTTTGGCAAGCAAGTATCTTTATTACTCGGATTTGGCCGACCGGCAGACCCGGCAGATAACGGGCAGCATGGCAAGCTGGATAGGCTTTCTTTCTACTGCGGGACGCCTTTACAAGTATCCGTTCGACGAACAGCTTATGATTCACGCCCAGCGCCCGGACGCTGTGGCCTGCGCCCCGATTGAAACATGGAACAGCGCTATGAACCGTTATGTCCGGCGCGGCTCGAAAGGGATTGCCCTGCTGGATAACACGGGCGGGAGCCAGCGGTTGAAATATGTTTTTGATGTGGCTGATACTCAGGACGGCAGACAAGCCCGCCGTCCTTATGTATGGGAGTTGAAACCGGAGCATGAATCCCGCGTGACCGAGGTGCTAACGAAGGTTTTCAATCTTTCCGATTTCGGCGGGGATTTTGGAAATATGCTTATGGGCCTTGCACATGACCTTTCCGCGCGCTATTATGAGGATAACAAGCGGGATGTTGAGTACGCCGCCGAAGGCAGTTTCCTTGGGGAATATGACGAATACAATATCAGCCTGTCTTTCCGGGAGGCTCTTACGGTCAGCACGGCTTACGCTCTGATGTCCCGTTGCGGCATAGACCCCGCAGGGTTCTTTGAGGACGAGGACTTCCAAACAATATTCGATTTTAACAGCCCGTCCAGCGTTCACGCGCTGGGTAAAGCCGTCAGCACGGTTTCCGAACATGTTTTAAGGGAAATTGAGGTTACAATTAAAAAATACGAGCGTGAAAAAATCGCGGAAAGAGGAAGCGGACATGAGCGAGATAACCTACACTCAGACCGGGGATTACCTAATACCCGATATAACGATCCAGGAAACGGAACCCCTGGGCAAGTACGGGATGATGAGGAAGCATTACCTTCAGGAACACAGGGAGATTCTGTACACGACGTTCGCCCTGCAAGGGAAACTATTTCCCCATTGCCTGGAGATAGAGAAAACAGCCAACGAGCGGCTGGAACGGATGATGGCGGAGCTGGCCGAGAGGAATCCGCCAACGGACAAGGCGGCGGACCCGCTGGGATGGGCGGCGCACATGAACAGCCTGAAAGCCCAGGCGGAGGAAGCGATTCTAGCAGAATTGATTTACAACTAAATTCAGAATCATATTCCCAAGTTGGGAATACGTTTAAAGAAACCTTGTCGGCCTCGTCTATTACTTTAGACGAGGCTGGTCGCTCGGCAAAAACCGCCGAGCTGCTCACCCATGCGTCCTGGGCCGATACTATCCTCCGCGACGGCGGCAACGATAGGAACAGCGTCCTCCGTATCGCGGCGTTCTTCTCCAAGGATTTATCGCCCGAAGAAAACGCCGCTTTTCTGCGCCGTGAGTACCTTTCGGGACGTTACGGACGAAATATCGAGCCTGGAGGCAAGGGTTATCAGTTTTCTGGCGTAAAGACTTCTGTATGGTTTGACGAAACAGGAATCACAATCGGGCGCGGTTCGTCCGCGTTGGAGGCCCGCGATTCAACGCACATCACCTGGGAGCAGGCGGCAGCCCGCGTTAAGGAACTATACAATGCAGGGCGGTATGTTTCGGAAGATGTCTATTATGAAGCCCTTAACAACGAAAAGCGGGAACTTGCGGATAATTTGTGGAACATCTACCGCGACGATTTGGGCGGCGTT
Organism: Clostridiales bacterium; assembly: GCA_031271375.1. Taxonomy (GTDB): domain Bacteria; phylum Bacillota; class Clostridia; order Lachnospirales; family WRAX01; genus JAISVU01. The sequence goes on from JAISVU010000081.1 coordinate 4,664, forward strand.
CCTGATGATTGGAAATCCCGCAACGGTCATCCCGGCGATGTGGAGATTATTAAGAATCAACTGGACGATCCCGAAAAAAGGCAGGCTGTTCTTGCGCGTCTGGAAGCTGATATAGCCTCGCCTAAAGCCGATTCGGACGGGAGAAGATGGCATAACTCCGACCATATGCTCTCCGATTTGCGCCGTGGTCTATTGCCGTCGAAGGGATTTACCGCCGCGGATTATCAGCCCGCTGACTTCACCCGCTTTATTACAAATGGTGAAATTGACGGCTACCTTTCGTCGGGTAGCAGTTTCAGCGAAGGCAAGTTACGCATATTATCGCATTTCCTTCACGACCATACACCCAAGGAACGCATAGATTTTCTGAAAAGAGAGTACGGACAAGGCGGCGGAACCTGGATTGGCGGCGGATGGCATGAAGCATCGCCGAGCAAGGGTATATCGCTTAGACGCCCGGACTGTGAGGACGTGAACCTGACGTGGCCCGGCGTAGTAAAAAGAATAGACAGCCTTATTCAGAGCGGGCGGTACTTTTCGCGGGCTGAACTGAATCGAATACCCGAATATGAGACATTAGAGCTTGTCCGGCGTATACAGGGCTTTTTTTATGAGCTGCCGAGTGAGTATGAGCGCCCTTTTCCGAACAGAATGGAGTTTCATAACCCGCAGGCCGAAGCGAGAGCGGCGGCAAACGACTTTATAAATGACAGGGAACATATAGACGCGGTACTTAATCAAATGCAGTATATCTTCAAAAACACTCCGGTGGGCGACAGGTACTACAATGCAAGAAAAGAAGGTATTGACAGCCTTTTGGCTTTCCGCGAAGGAACATTTACATTATTTCCGGGATTGGAGAATCTGCCGTCGCCGGAACACGCCGGAGCCCTTCCTCGCCGAACCACAGAAGCACGGACAGCCGCTCCCATCCGTTCATCAATGTTGGAGAAGCCTACACCGGCGTCACCAAATAATCAACTATCGCTATTTGATATGCCTGCCATATCACCGCCTGCACCACCGCCTGTCTTACCCAGCGAGGGAGAACAGCGAACCAAAATTGAACGAAACACCGAGCAACCAGCCGGGGCAGCCGAGGCAAAAGCCACGGCTATTTCTTTGCCTATAACTCAGGATGAGATTGACACAGCTCTTCTGGCAGTAAGCGCCGAATCAAAGGAAAGAATAACGGCTCAATTTTCAGACAATCCCCGTTCAAGGGACGCAGCGCGGATTGTGCGTGAAGTTTACGGCGGCATAGTGGAAACCATGCCGCGCTTGGACGGTGAGGATGGATATTTAGGGATTTTGAGCGACAGCAGCGGCGTTATCATTTCACGGGGAGAGCCTGCTTCAATCCCTCTTTCCGAACGCCCGTCTATCGAAACGCTTACCCTTAACTGGATGGCTGTTCACAAGCGCGTCGCTGAACTAGCGGCGGAGGGACGGTTTTCACAGCAAGTACAAAAAACTCAAATGGAAGAGGCGGAACACGAAGCTCCGCCTCTGACTGTTCTTGAGCCTCCCGGAAGCCCTCCGCCCGTGTTCTTTGTGGATTGGGAAAAGGCGCAGCGGGACTTTAACCTGAGTTTATACAATGACCGTGACATAATCGGTTATGACGTAAACGGCGTCGAGCGGCGTCTTGGGCGAATGGGCAGCTTAACCTATGTTGCCAGCACGGGGGCGTTTTGGGGAAGCAACAGCGTTCCCGGCGATATTTACGAGCAAATTGAAGCCTATAAGAGCGGCGAATTGACGGAAAATCAAGTGCGAGACAATTACCTTGCCGTTCTTGAATCGCATAAGGCCG
>JAISVU010000166.1 GCA_031271375.1 Clostridiales bacterium
CCCTACCTCCGTCATTTCATGGAGGTAGGTATCCAGCTGGAAATAGTTCATAGAAGCCTCGTCAACCGCGAATTTGCTGATGTGGTTATATGACAGCGGAATATCGAATTTATCGATCAAATATAGCAGCACCAGCTTCTTCCCCAGCTGATCCGCATTCTCTTCCTCGGGCGGAAATAAATCCAACTGTGTCAACCGCCTTACCCCCTTATTATCTCGGTCAGCGCCCTGCTGCGCCTTGAAATACGGGGATATGAATCCCCTATCCGCTCCGTGACGTTTATTACCCTTATATTCACGCCAAAACACTTGCGGCGTATCCGTCTTATATTGTCAACCGTATAAGAGCAGTACAGCAGTTCGTCCCCCTGGCCTAAAATCAAATCCGCCAGGGTTACTCTGTCCGTTTGTCTTCCTGGCCCGCCGCCGGGCTTGTATTCGGAGAAGGGATTTTCCTTGCCTCCCGTGAAGAAACTGTAGTCATTCCCCTCAGGCTTATTAAAGATACGGGTTATGAACAGATGCAGAGACGATAGCGTATATTCCTGCGGAATCTCCGCGTTTATCCATAAACGCGGCTCCTTCTCGTCCAGGAGTTTTAAAGCAAGGATGTTCGAAGGCCTTTCTTCGGAATACATCGCTTGTGAAGCCTCGCCGATTATTGATTCCAAAGATTGAATGAACTTTTTAAGGGCCGGGCCTTCAGGCAAGCCGTAATCCGCCGGGCTTTGCGGTCGAACCGGCGCGTCTTGGGCGTTCGGCGCGGTTGATGCCGCCGTTGTGTTCATAATCAGATTTCCCAGGCCGGTCAATGTATATTCAGAGCATGGCGCGTGAATAAGCGGCGCGGGTTCGTCCATCCCTTTTAGCATGTCGCCGATGCTTTCCAACTCTTCCTCAACATCAAAGGGGATTATATACATTGGCTGAATGACGCGCAAATAATAACCCAGCGGGGTAAGGAAGCACTTATCCAGCTCAACGCCGAGGAAAAAAGCGCCGGTCATAATCTCAGCCTGCATATTGAGCTCGGTATCGTCATTCCCCTGCGCGGACGCGCTGTCTATACCGGGGTTATTCAAATCATGATCTTCAAAATCCTTAATGTCCGCGCCGTCCAGGGCTATGCTCATAAGATCGGCCATCAAACTTGAGTTTTGGCTAAAATCCTCGAAGAGCTTTAATATATCGATCCCCGAGTCGTAAAATATATCGTCGAATATCTTGTCTATGGATTTTGGGCGTTTAAGATATGATATAAGTTTACTCTTAAAGGTTTTCTTAATCGGAAGTATCTCTGAAAGACGCTGGACTGTCAGATCCGTAGCAGCGTCAATAACCCTGCGGAGGATGACGGTGGGTGAGTTGTCGAAAAAGCGCTTATATGACCCGTTTACCAAGCCGATATCATTTTTGATGGAGGGTGTCAGTTTAATCAGCTTTAACCGCACACAGGCTTCGAGAAGAAACTCAAGGTATCCGGGATCGTCCTGCGATAGGCCGGTAAGGGTGCGGATTCTGCCTTCCCTTAACGCTGTGGCGTCGAAGGCGGGATTTAAACTGTCAAGGAAGTAACGCATATCATCGACAAAGGGATGCGTGTCGCCATTGAAATCAGCCAGTTCAAACGACGGCCCCTGCCCCGGTTTATCGTTTTTTTGCCCAAGTGGCCTGGGCGTGCGGAGGGCTGGGAACCCGTATTCGCCGTTAAGAGCCTCGACCAGGTTTGCCGGGGTCAGGTGCGAATCTTCTATAAGCGCGGAAAAATACCAGCGCCTAAAGATTGCGGGCATGTATCGCCTCACAAGCATCCTAGACTTGGGGCTGCGCATCTTTTTAAGCCCGTTGTTCCAGCGGCGTATAAATAGCTGCGTAATTATGTTTATAAGGTTGTTATATTCATCGGCGTGGGGGTTTTTTGGGGGCATTTTCGTCTCCGTAAACGGTATATTTAATTTTACTATTGATTGTAACAGATAAAAGGTGGTAAAATCAATACAAATTTCAGCGTTTGCGGACAAAGCCGTGATACGCTTGGCGGAAAGGTATGCTGTATATGAGCAGTACGCATAATTCCAGGTTCCAGCCCGTAAAGGAGAACGGCGCCGCGCCCGAGATAGCGCAGCCTAAGCTGTACGCGGTCATCCTTCATAATGACGACTATACGACGATGGATTTTGTGGTCTCGGTGCTGATGCGCGTATTCCATAAATCCCCGGAGGACGCCGCGGCGATAATGATGAACGTTCATAACGCGGGTGAGGGCATCGCCGGGGTATATCCCTTCGATGTCGCGGTGACAAAAAAACTCCTGGCCGAACGGATGGCGGAGGAACGGAATTATCCCCTTAGGGTTTCGGTGGTGGAAAAATGAGGCTGGATAATATTTCAAACCAAATTTATATAGTCGCGTATAACGAGGCCAAGCTGCAATCGCATGAAATCCTGACGCCCGAGCATTTTCTCTATGCCGCCGCGATGTTTGACGCGGGGAAGAGCACGCTTGAAGAAAGCGGCGGGGTGATAAGGGCCATTTCCGACGACCTTCAGGCCTATTTTAACGAGCACATCGACCGCCTGTCCCATTCGGACGACACGCCGGTGGAGAGTTTCTCATTTATGAAGATGTTCGAGATGGCGGGAACCCACGCGGCGGGGGCGGGGAAGGAAGAGGTCTCCCTCGGGGATATCCTTGCCTCGATGTTTAATCTACCCGAATCCTTCGCGGCTTATATTTTGCAGAAAAACGGCGTGGATAGATTAAAATTGCTGCGGTATATCGCCCACGGAGACAAGAAAGCGGCTGCCCCGGCGGAAGGCTCTAAGCCCGCCGCCGGTTCAAAGAATGCCGCGGACATCCTCCAGGCGTTCACGGTAAACCTTACGCGAATGGCCCAAAACAGGGCGCTGGATCCCTTGATAGGACGGGAGGATATCCTAAAGCGCACGATCCAGGCCCTCTGCCGCAGGGTTAAAAACAACCCCGTTCACATCGGGGAAGCCGGAGTAGGCAAGACCGCGATAACCCACGGCCTTGCCCAGCTCATCGCTGACGGCAGCGTGCCGGAAAAATTGAAAGACGCCACGATCTTCTCAATAGAGATGGGCAGCGTCGTCGCAGGCACCAAGTACAGGGGAGACTTTGAGGAGCGGCTTATCGGGATTCTGGACGCCTGTCTCACCGTCCCCAATCCGATAGTATATATTGACGAGATACACGGGGTTGTCGGAGCGGGATCCGTCAGCGGCGGGACGCTGGACGCCTCGGGCATTTTGAAGCCTTATCTGCAAAAAGGCGCGCCTCGCTTTATCGGCGCGACAACTTATGACGAGTACCGGAAACATTTTGAAAAGGACGCCGCGCTGTCACGGCGTTTCCAAAGCATTGAGGTACCCGAGCCGGACGCGAAGGAATCATCCCGTATACTGATGGGCGTTAAGCATAAGTATGAGGATTTTCACGGGGTCATCTATCCCGAAGCCGTTATAGAACGCGCCTGCGAGCTATCCGAGCGGTATCTTGGGGACAGGCGCCTGCCGGACAAGGCGATAGACGTTATGGACGAGACGGGGGCGGCTCTCCGCATAGCGCGGCCCGAAGATAAGATAATAGAGGCGGGGATACAGGATGTTGAACGCACGGTCGCATTAATGGCCAGGATACCCGAAAACAGCGTCTCGGAGCGGGAGGCCGACGGATTGAGGACGCTGGACAAGCGGTTAAAAGAGAGCGTCTTCGGCCAGGACGGGGCGGTTGATGCCGTAGCCACGGCGGTGCGCGTAAGCAGGGCTGGTCTGTCGAACCCTGAAAAGCCCGTTGCGAGCCTTCTGTTTGTCGGCCCTACCGGGGTGGGAAAGACGGAGATAGCGAGGCAGCTGGCCAAATGCCTCAATATCCAGCTGCTGCGCTATGACATGAGCGAGTATCAGGAACCGCATTCCGTAAGCCGCTTAATCGGATCCCCTCCGGGTTACGTGGGCTACGAAAACGGCGGCCTGCTTACCGACGCGGTGAGGAAAGCGCCGCGCTCCGTGCTGCTCCTGGACGAGATAGAGAAAGCGCATAGGGATATAATGAATGTGCTGCTGCAGGTGATGGATTACGGCATATTAACGGATAACACCGGTAAAAAAGCGGATTTCCGCAATGTCATCCTCATAATGACCTCCAACGCGGGGGCAAACGAGCTGGGTAAGCGTTACATCGGCTTTGAAGACAGGGAGCGCGGGGCGGCGGAGATCGGCGACGAGGTGAAGCGCGTGTTTTCCCCAGAGTTCCGCAACCGTCTGGACGAGGTAATATCATTTAACAATATAGATAAAGAAATGGCGCTGGCTATAACCCATAAGGCCGTCGGCGAGCTGCGCGGGCGGCTGGTGAACAAGAACACGGGCCTGACGATTACTCAGGCGGCGGCGGAGTGGATCGCCGTGAAGGGTCTTTCCAAAGAGTACGGCGCAAGGGAAATCATGCGCATCGTCAATAAAGACGTTGTGAAAAGGCTTGCCCCGATTATCCTGGACGAGCAAGCGGCGGGGGAGATTGTGATAGGGATGGATAAGGCGGGGAGCGGGCTGACCGTTTCGATGAGGAAGCGGAGGAAGAAGTGAGTTTGATGAGCGGCAGTACGATTCCGAAAACAACATAAACGCTTTCGACGAGGTTATCGGCATCATCGAGAACGCCCGTGTGAAGGCGTTCCGCGCCGTCAACAGAGAGCTTATTGATATGTACTGGGAAATTGGCGCGTATGTGAGCCGCCGTGTCGCCGAGGGCGGCTGGGGTAAGTCTGTGGTTAATGATTTTTCTGTATTCATTCAAAGTCGGTTTGACGGGATAAAAGGGTTTTCTCCACAAAATATTTGGCGAATGAAGCAGTTTTATGAGACTTATAGCGGAAATGAAAAACTCTCAGCACTGCTGAGAGAAATTAATTGGACCAGCAATCTTCAAATAATGTCAGCGAAAACGGCGGAAGAACGGGATTTCTATTTGAACTTGACAGTAAAGAACCGTTACTCATCCCGTGAATTGAAGCGCCAGATGGACAGCGCTTTATACGAGCGCACAATGATATCCGACATTACCAATAAACTGATTACCGGGCGCGGCGAGGGTTTGGCAGCGCTGCGCGACAGTTATGTCTTCGAGTTTCTCGATTTGCCCGAGGGGCATAAAGAGACAGACCTGCGCAAGGCTATTGTACCAGCTTGAAAGGCTTCATACTGGAGTTCGGCAAGGACTTTACATTCGTCGGCGATGTTTTTCATTAAATAAACTTAATCGAAAATTCGACGTAGATATTCATAACAAAGGAGATGATTTCATGCACTGCCATAATCATAGACAAGAGCCAGCGGCCGGGGCCTGCGTATACTGCGGAAAGCTGTTCTGCACGGACTGCCTGGTGGAGGTGGACGGGAAAAACTATTGCAAGGAACATGTGAAGCTGCTGTTCCTTAACGATTCCCCGGACGGGTACCGGTACGAGAACTCCTACGAGGAGCGCTATTACGACGAGCGCTACTGCACCCCGCCTATCCCCACGGTTTATATCAACAACGAGATAAACAATGTCTACGGGTACAGCCCGCGCAGCAGGCTGGTTGCCTTGTTGCTGTGCGTGATCCCCGGTTTAGCGGGCTTCCACCGGTTTTATGTGGGCAAGATAGGCACCGGGGTAATCTGGCTCCTTACGGGCGGGTTCTTCGGCATAGGGTGGCTTGTGGATCTGCTGTCCATTATCTTCGGCACGTTTAGGGATTCTTACGGAAGACGGCTGAGATAGGTTGTGGATTATGCCCAACCAGCGCTATAAAGGCCAATCGTAATTGCGTTGGCCTTTTCTTGTATAAATGATTGATGAATAGGAGTAACCCACATGACCATCGGCGAGTTCTGGAACGCATTTATCACGGAGACTGGCAAAGACCCTTCATTAAAGTACATCGAAGCCTTTCATTTTGAACTGACGGAGCGCTGGGCCAATGAACTGCTCGCGTTGGTGCTTGAAGGCAAGAAGCGGGCCACCGCCAGCAGTTTAACGGCGCTTGAGCTGGAAATGGAACGCCTGCCCCATCCCGGCGACTACAGTATCGTCACCGACTGGGCCGGTAATCCCCGCTGCGTAATTGAGACCACGGCGGTGACGGTCATACCCTTTAATGAAATGACCTTCGATATCTGCAAGCGTGAGGGCGAGGACGACAGCCTGGAGTCCTGGAAGGAAGGCCACCGGCGATTCTTTACCGCGGAAGGGAAGCAACTGGGCTATAGGTTTGCGGAGGATATGCCTGTGGTTTTTGAGGATTTTGAGGTAGTATATATAAAATAGGGGGAGACAAGAATGTCTTCAAAGGAATTCCGCGAAGAATTATTAAAGCTGCCTGATCATCCTGATGTAGCCGCCTCGGGTCGGTTTGACCGCCTCAAAAGATTATTCTTTAATAAGGACTATTGGGCCGGTAAAGAGAGGTATCATTGGAACTTTGACTTGGACATGCAGCGCAGGCTGCTTATAGCGGAGTCCGCTTCTATCGCCCAGGGCGCCTCTTCTGGCGGATGGGAATTGCATCAGCGCTGCTACGGAAACGGCGGCGAAGCGTTAAAGCAGTATAAAATGTCTATTGAGCGTTTCGTGCCCTTTTCTGATTTTAAATACTATTTCCTTGAAGACACGATAGCTATTCAGGTTTATCATAGGTACCATTTCCTTCTCTACGGGCATTCTCCCTCCCAGCCAACACAAAAGATTCAAGAGCTTATAACTGCTCAGGGGATGTCATATATCGGCATACTCGGTATCATTGACTACATGATGTACCGGTCTTATGGTGAAGTCTGGGTTTATATTCACTACGAGAGTTATTTTTTGCAAGTTCGGTTCCTGTACCGCGACAAGAATAATGAATGGTGTGACAGCGCGGATTCGATACATATGGATAACTATGAAGACACAGTCGTCCTTCACACTTACGCCACACTGGTACATAAGCATGAGTGGAAAAGCGAGATCGTCACGGTCCATTCAAAGAACGGCATTATATCGGTCACGACGCAGGATACCGACGACATATGGAAAGACATTATAGATAACGGGAAAGACATATCCGCTTGCGACGAAGACCCGTTTTGCAAGAGCTATAAGCGGTGGAAGGAAAAGGTGTTAGGGGAAACAGCGGCAAATGATAAAGACGAGCCAATAATGCTCCGTCCTTTTGAATCGGTATAATACTTTAAAAGACAAGGACACTGAGAAGGCGCCTGAAAGGAACAAGGATGTTCCTCATGTTGGTAACGATATAATTTAACGTTGCCTTCTCCGCAGTCAGTTATACAGTTAGCCGTGAGATAACCGTTCACAACGCAATGTCGTCAACTTAACGGGCGATTGCCTGGTCGTTGCCTACGGCAACTGCTCGGCCATGCAGCCCGCCTGGTCGTTGCCTACGGCAACTGCTCGGCCATGCAGCCTGTATAATCGCCCCTACAATTATTCGCCGCTTGAAGCCTTGCGTAGGGGCGGCTATTAGCCGCCCGTTCTGTTAAATTGACGACATTGGTTCACAACGCCATCTGTTACCGTCGGCTTATCTTCTGGGCAGTCTCAGCATTGGGAACACGGCTAAGAATATCGTCAAGGACAACATTGGTGTCAATCATTACGTTCAAATTTTGCCACCCTCCTCTCCGCTTTAATCTGGTCTAAATCAATACTGCCACCGTCTACATCCGCCAACAGGTCTCTGATCTCCTGCATAGCCGCGAGACACCGCTCAATGTTTCCGGTTGTTCCCCCGCTAGGAACGCCCCTGTTAATCCTAAAGGGGATAGCGCGTTCTAAGATCGCCTGCCTGATAAAAACATTAACCGCTGTCGTGAGGTTCATCCCCATTTCAGTAAAGAGCCTGTCGGCTTCGACTTTTAGATCACGGTCGATCTTTATATTCAAATTGGTTTCGTCGGCCATCTATTAACACCTGCCTTTATCAGATAATTCTATATGGCTATCCAGACGGCTCATAATCCCTAAACTGGTTTTTATTTTCTCTCTGTGCCTCTGTGCCTCCGTGTGAGAAAAAAACATCCGGCTTGCAGGAGAGTCCCGTGTACCGCTGTCTTTAGTCTCTTCCATGTTATTTTTATTAT
>JAISVU010000196.1 GCA_031271375.1 Clostridiales bacterium
ACGGCAAGCGCTTGATGCGGGTCATGACCTATGTGATGAACGATGGGCACGCCATATCCCCGCCGTCACAGGGCTACCTGCACACCATAATGGATGGCTACGAGGACTTCGGGCTGGACAGCGCCGCGCTGGACGCGGCGGCAGAGAAGTCTTTGCGGACATCAGTACCTCTTACGTGGCCCGAATGAGGGCCGCAAAATCCCCGCGAGTAATTCACGGGGATTTTTTAAGGGTTAGCTTTGTTCGCGTTATTTGAGAATGCTCCGGCGGTTTTTTCATGACGGGGCAGAATCACCTACGGAGCAGTCTACACTTTCTCTCACCCATGTAACCGCAGAAGCGAACCCGTAAAGGGAACCTTGAAATAAAGCTACGACTGGTTTATTATGAACAGCAGCTATGACTGCCAATAATGAGCGATTTTCACGTCCGGAAGTTACTAAGACTGATTTTGACCCGCCGCTCATTAAAGAAACCTATAATATTCCGGAAGAAGTTAAAAAGAATTATCAAGCCCGGTACTACTCCATCATCCACGCCCCGTTGCGCCCGGAAACTATAGAAACATACGCCGGCGATGCGCTTAACAAGTACGTTGATTTGCTCGAAGACGCGCATAAAGAGATAGGCATCGGCATTGACGATTACTCAATAGAAACTGAAAAAAGTGTCGCATCGAACTTTCTGGGTCTGGAAAACCCGTGGAAAGTACAAGAGCATATTAAAACAGTCCAAAAAGACATAGATAAAATTATAAATCGGGTTTCCAGTTCAAAAGCCGGTCACTCATCATCGTATTATGTGCCTCCCAGCCGAGAGGAGTCCACTGCCATTACCGCATCAGACGGTTCTTTTGAAGAAGCTGAAGTAACTCCGCGCACCGCTACTGTTCTTTTTCTTCTCGAACATGACTTTGGCGTAAACATAGGCGACCCGAAAGAACTTACAATGGAATCCGGGGCTTTGCCGGACAATGCCATGCGCAAAGAACCGTATATCAAAATTGAGGTTGAACCTTTGAAGCGGCTTATTTTGGTCTGCGACCAAAAAGGCAACCGGACTTATGTCTTTGATACTTCACGTTTTGAGGAATTAGGTCTGAACTCCGAGCAAATCGCCGGAATGGACAAGCCGGGGCTGGATTTGCTTCTTAAACAACATGACAAACTTGGGGCAAGCCTTAACTATTCCAGCCGCTTTATAGATAACGTGTCCGAACTCATCCGCAAACCGGCTAAACCCTTAAAAGAGCAAAATGATAAGTCGAAGAGCCATAGCTATCTTGAGTTGCTGCCCGAGAAACCCGATGATTATGAGTTTTCTTTAGATTTGGCTGCGAAGCTTGGCGTTAGCGAAACCACATTACGCGGTTGGCTGACCTCTGGCAAACTGGGAGGTGAAGCACAAAAATATCGCCGTCACGGATCGGCGCGAGGATTAATATATGCTTTTTCTCCGGAACAGCAAAAAGAGGCTGCGCGGCTAAATGGAGAAAAATCAGGTTTAGCTGAAAAGCCGGAGGGATATGAATTTTCTACTGACTTTTTAAGGTCTTACAGACTCGCCGAAAGTTCGCTGCGCAACTGGATTAAATCCGGCAAACTTGGAGAAATGCAAAGATTCCGGCGTCCGGATTCACATTTAGGGCATGGGTACGCGTTATCACCGGAACAACAAGAGATTATCATAGGCCTTAAAGACGGAGTTAAAACGAAATCAACGGACGAAAATATAGAAACCCTACCCGAAAAACCTGATGATTATGAGTTTATTATAGATGTCGTTAAGCGTTTGGGCATACCGGAGCGTACATTAAGGCGCTGGCTGATTTCCGGTAAACTTGGCGGAGAAGCGCGGGAGTTTTTCAATAAAAACTCAACAACCGGCAAATCTTTCGCTTTGTCTTATGAGCAGCAAAGAGAAGCTCAGAATCTATATAAGGGTCATGAGCGCCTAACCGGGCTATACGATAAACCGGAAGATTACGAATTTACCGCGGATTTTATCATTGCGTCAGGAGTCGAAAGAAAAACTCTGGATGACTGGCTCAAATCCGGTAAACTCGGCGGCGAAGCCCAAAAGTTTCTCAACAAAAAGTCGCCGCTCGGGTATTCCTACGCTCTATCTCCTGAACAACGGTCTGCGGCTCTTCGGCTTCTTGTAAATAAATCAGCTAATCCTCTGAAACCATAACTCTCAGTTTGAGTAAGGCGTATATCGTCAAGTCCGTAGTGGGCTTTCGCCGCCAAGCTGCTGCTCATGTCAAACCCATATGGAAAAAGGCGGACATGATGTCCGCCTTTTCAAAAATCAAAATGCTTGCTGCTGTTACTCCAATAAATTAGTCCTTTTCGCAAATAAGGGAATAGCGACACAGATATCGTTGAAAGTAGTAACGAGCATCTCGCCCTTGAAGCGGATGGGTTTCCAGTCGTAAAAACCGATCTCGACCGTGAACCGATCATTCGCACAAGCATCATCGCGATAGATTACGACTTCGAAATTGCCATATTCCGCATTGGTGTTACCGTGAAAATGCAGAAGCTTGTGTTCGATGTTTCTGTCATCGGTTGCGTTAACCGCCGCGAGCGCTTCGCGTATGCGGGTTTCAAGAATTGCATTGCTGGTAGTCATAACATACTTCTTTCCGCCCCTTTTCGGGGCAATAGTATTGTCCCTTTAGGGTTGGATCTCGGTAGTATTGCATTTTGACGCAAAGGTTCATTCTTTTGGTTGCTCTCAGCAACGTCAAGAATAATTACATTATATGACACTATCGGCAAAATGTCAATAGTGTCATCGTGTATTGTTGTGCAATATGCACATATTGATGTTAATGCAGTCAAGTCACACCATGGCCGAAATGCTAATTGACCGCTACAAACATCTTGTCGTTTAATTGGCCCATTTCATGGAAGACGTAAGCCGCAACAGATAAATTGGTTGTACCTTTACATACGTCACATACATTAGCCTTATATGTCAATGTCGCAACAGTGTCTTGTCCGTAGCTTCCGATTCGAACCCCATTTTTGTATATGGCATCCGACAGAGGCACGCCGTCAGGATGTACGTTGTTATATAAATACGCGCTTCCGGGTATAAACGTCATCCCGTCCGGCAACTTAGTCCTGAAAGTCACATTTTTCAAGGTGGTATTTCCGGTATTCTCAAAGACCACTTTATAGGTTATTTCTTGCCCCGCCGTCACGGATATATTGGGAGAAAAATCTTCATCATCGGTTTTTGCCGTTATAGATAACCGGCATGTAAGAATCTCCGCCACAAGCGTGTACATCACATGTCCGGCAAATCTCCTGCCCGCCGGCACAAGACCGTCTAATTGATTAATGCCAAGATATGTGCCATTCGCACTAAACAGGCTTTCCGGCATTATCTTCCCGTTCGCATTCCCGTTTATACTTATCTTTGCCGAACCTGCCTTGTAATGCAAATGAACCTCCTGTAAAGCAGTCAGGGCTATGCCGTCCCATACTTCCAATGGGTTTGTATTCGATGCGGATATAATAGCGCTTACAACGCCGATGCTGTCCGGCGCTATTTTAGCGGGGAATGTCGTGGCTAAGCGCACTTGCTGCGCTATTGTCGTGCCGCCTCTGTTCAGATCGGCAAAGCCGTTATTATGAAAAGCAATATATACCTCATACTCTCTGCCCGGTACTACCTCTATAGTATCCGCAAAATGCCCGTGCGTCCCAACCTCTGCAATTCGCACAAACTTCCGCTCGTCATCCAAGTCGGGGTTATCCGTCATTGAGTTGAAAACAGGATACGCCACAATCGAATCCTTTGTAAAAGTATCTCTTGCGGGCCCCCACCCGGCTTTAGAGCTTTTGCCGGGAAGCGTGACGATGACATTATTTTCAGGCGGTTTCGGCTGATAGTACAACTCCTCCAACCGCTTCATTAGATCAGTAAGTTCGCCGGAGACAAACTGTATCACAGAGGAAGCCTCTTGGGTTACCGCGCCTGTGTTCAAGGCGGGTTTTGGCAGCTTATCCGGATACTGAGGCAACGGCAAGTCCATAGAATCCGGAGCGTCTTTTATAATAGACGCTAAGTCTTTCTCTTGCAGAATGCATTTAGCCAGCCATTCTATGGAAGCGGTTTCATTTTTTTGCAGAGTGCTTTGAGGGTTTTTATATGTCCCCTTTGGAAAGCCCTCTTTATAGTATTTTGCGCGGCGGTTCTGAATTTGCTTTTCAAATTCATAGCCATGCATCAGCCCGAACGCAGCCAAAAGAATCTCCGAATCCACCGGTTCCTCTATATATTTTTTTACAAGCGATATAAGCAGCGAACGATCCTGTTCAAACGTGCGCCTGCCTTTATAGGGATACCCGAGACTCTCTATAAGTTCACCATCAGCATAATCGGAGAGAAATCCGACCTTGCGGATATTCTTCAATTTCTCCTCAAGCCTTACATATCGTTCCGAGAAGTCTTTCTCCGATTGAGCCATGAGTCCCACCCCCTAAGCGCAATAATCTGTCTTTATGACATTATAGCAGAAATACTGCGAAATCGCAAGAAAAACTGGATTTACGCGCTTACCGCCCGCAAAATGCCGGCGGTATTTTTTTATTTCGGAAACAAAACGGAAATTCCGCAATTCTTCCGTTCGCGTTTTTGCGGCGTCTTTCCTGCTATCTTATTGTCATTGGTAAACACAGTCGTGTTAATTGAATCTGAAGGGAGAAAAGAAAATGAGAAAAAGCGATTCTACAGTAAACACATCGGACTTCCGCGAATGGCAGCAGCGCCGCAAAAAGCTGTCCCCGAAACTCACGAGGGAAGCAAGCGAAATGCGTGAAGCCAGAGACAGTGACAACCGGGTCGAAGTCCGCAACTATGATAACCGGCTTTTAGGCAAGTTGGATGTGGACGCCGGTATTTTTGAGATCGCCATAAAAGGCTGCGTAACACTGATGAAAATACCGCCCGGCACCAAAATTGAGTTTGTACATCAGCCAACAAACCCCTAATATTTATCGCAGCGTTACCCTCTAATTTAGTTGAAATCCGCGAGACCGCTTTTGACGGCAGTGCGGGATGTCTCTAAGGCATTCCACCTGCCGTCTTTTTCGTTTCGCGGATTGCTTCCGGACGGCTCTCGCGGTTTTCAAAAATTTGAAAATCAAAGGAGCCGAGAAAAATGGAGAACGAGAAAACATATACCATCGCAAACATCTTCGGAGAGGTCGAGGTAGGCAAGGAATTATACTTTGAATATATGCGCGAGAAGTGGCGTGAGGACAAACGTCTTGAGCGCCAGACGCGCTGCCGCGCCGACCACGGAAATCGCTGCCTGAAGGATTGCGGCGAATGCAAACACGACCGCACCGGTACGCCAGTATCAATAGACGTGCTCGCCGAAGCGGGACGGCATACCGCCGCACATGGCGCCGATCCCGCAGATGCGGTTGAAAAGCTTTTTGAATATGAGGCGTTATATGCCGCCATTGATAAGCTTCCGCCTCGCGACAGCAGCATAGTCAGAATGCTGAAGCTGCAAGGTATGACGGAACGCGCGGTCGCCGAAAAAGTAGGGCTGACACAGAAGGGCGTCAACTATGTGTACCACAAGTCACTCGCCAGACTGAGAGAGATAATGTCGGAATGGCGGTAACCATCCGCTTCTCAAATGGCCTATATATGTCCGGTTATAAGTAGAAGCACCTGTCTGTGTTCCGGAAGCGGTGTTTTATCAGAGCAGTGAAAGAAATACGGAGCGCCTGTCCGGACGGCAAGATAACTTTTGAAATTTTATAGCGGGATTACTTCTCAAAGCGCCCGTAAATGTCATGTTACAGGTGAAGGGGATATATTTACCCACAAAACAAACAGTCGGGCGGCAAGGCGGAATAAGAATTACCGGTTCCGCCGCGCCAACCGCAAAAAAGGAGGCAAGCAAATGCAAAACAACAATTTTTTCAAGGATGACAGCATCCGGATCGGCAGTCTGGTTCCGGCGGGCAGCGCGGCTATCGCGCCGCCCGCGGCCAGTCCGGTAAGCTCGGCCATGCTGCTGGCTGCGGCAGACCCGGCCACGAAAATGCGGGTTACTAAAGAGGTGCTTCATGACGCCTGCCGCACTATGCTGGCGTACACGGCGCTGGAGTCGGTCTTGACGCTCTCCGCGATAGAGGCGCACTGCTGTCAGGTTGCGCCGAATGGAGCGCAGCGTTACAAATGCATTGTTGACGCGTACACGGCGGCGACAGCCGCCAGAATCGGGAGGTTTTAAGGATGGATATGTTTACAGTTTTAGCCGGCGCTCTTCTTATTGTCGCGGGTATGGGTGTGTTTCTTTACTTCCGTCAGGAAAAAGCCAATGAAGCCCTCCGCCTGATGCGGCAGCAGCAGAAACAGCAGCAGGAAACGATTAACCATGTTTATGGCAAAGTAGCGGAGGTAAGTTCCCAGAACATGGCGCAGGAACAGGCCAACCATCTGATCCATGAGCAAATATACATGAAGCTGGACGCTGTGGACGCCTGTAAAGCCATGATACGTGAGACTTGGCGCTAATCCCGGCGCCCAAAGGAGGCTGAGTATGAAAAATGTTGTAGATATGGGCCACATGTCTGAGATTGAATACCGCGAATTGAAGCAGATTCTCGACAGGCTGCCGCAGGGGCAGGCTTTTATGATTGACAACTGCGGGTTGCCCACCGGATGTACGCCGGACAGAGCCACTCTCATGATTTATAAGGATACGTCCAGCTATCGGGTGGCGCTTGACAGGCACATACGCTATTCGGGCGACAATACGGCGGTGATGCACCTAACCTTTCAGGATGATATTTTTTTCAGGCAGTTTTACATGATGCGAGATTTTTTTCAGGAACTGGCGGCGGAGGAGCAGCCCCGCGCGGGGCTGCCGGCTATGCCGCTCAAACCCGGAGCCGCTCCGGGAAACGATTATGACGTTAATAAGGCGGCGAAACTGGATGAGATCAAAACGCCTAAAAAGGCGGCGCGTAAGCCGCTTGATTCCAAATCCATACAGCGGGAACTCGGCAAGATAATAATGGGGCAGGATGCGGCTCTGGAAACCATCGCACACCAAACGGCGCTGCATGTGAACAAGAAAAACTCCCGCAAGCCGCTCAGTATTCTGGCATGGGGGCCTCCGGGCACCGGAAAGTCGGAGGCCGCAAAAGCAATCGTAAAAGTACTCTCCAAACTGACAGGACGGCAGTACACAGAGGTTTGGACTGACCTTAACACCTTTACCGAAGCGCACAGCGTATACCGTCTGACGGGCGCCCCGCCCGGATACCTCGGGTATGACGACAAACCGGTATTCGAGGCCGTAACCAACAATCCGTACTCCGTATTTCTATTCGATGAGATAGAAAAAGCCCACGCCTCCGTCCTGACCGCGCTTATGGCCGTACTGGACGAGGGACGCTGCGCAAGCCGCAAGGAACTGGCGGATGGGTCAAGGGAGTTTAATTTCAAGGATTGTCTTTTCATCTTCACTTCCAACCTTAAGCTAGGGGAGACGGCCAAGAGGAGGATCGGCTTTGCAACTGAGGTTGAAGATGTGACGCGCAAGGACGGCGCCGCCATAATCAGTTATGCCGAGGAAACCCCGGATGAGGGGCAGGCTTACGTAACCCAGCGCATTTACCGCGAAACGGAAGCGGCGAGGAAAGCCTTCGTTGCCGCGGGAACGCTGCGGGAGATCGCCAGCCGTTTCAATTGCTTCGTTGAATTCAAGGAGCTCGGCGGCGAGGCAATAATCCGCATCCTCGTCAAGCAAATCATCGAAACGGGCTTTGAATACAACATCCGGCTGACGCATATCTCCTCGCCGATTTTGCAGGCGCTTGTAGATGCTTCAACGTCCGGGGACGCGCTGACCGTGCGGTCGTTCAAGGCCGTGATTGAAGGCTACCTTGCCGAAGCGTTCGCGGAAGCCGGGGCTGCCCATGAGGGACAAGCACTCCGGCTGGAAGGGACGATTGATGCGCCTAAGCTGATTCCGGCGTAAAGTAAAAATGCTTGAGAGCTTGGTACAGATGAGCCGCCCGGCGGCGGAACCGTAAGGGTGGCAGAGCCTAAACGTCCGCCGAAGTATTAACCTTAATTAGCAAAGGATTCACAATGATTGCACAGCAAAATAACGAGACGGTTTTATCCGTCCGAAGGGCGGCAAGTGCCACCATAGACACAAACGGAAGACAACACAACCATAAGCAAGGATTTGCCGAATGAGCCATTACACTGTAGCGGTATTTACGACCGATGAAGACCAACCCATCGAAATGCTACTTGAACCGTATGATGAGAATATCACAGTCACGCCGTATGTGCAAATAACAAAAGAGCAAATGATTCATAGGGAGCGTGAAATCTTGCGGGAAAAGTACAGCACGGTATACAGAGAGTGGAAGAAGAACCCTAAGCAATTTGAGTTAAAGCATTCTGATCGTCCCGATTTTGTCAGCTCAATCAAGTCAATTCCGAAACGCATTCAATCGACAGATGAGGAATTGTATCAGGAGCTGATTCAAGGAATGGAAGATCGATTGGATGAAAACGGAGATCTGCTAACCACCTATAATCCAAACTCTAAATGGGATTGGTACAGTGTTGGCGGGCGTTGGAAAGGAATGTTGATAAGAAAAGGCACAAGGGAAAAATGTAACGCCGCCTTTGTCCGTGACATTGACTTTGAATCAATGAAACAGAGGACTGCGGACACGCTTAAGCCGTATGAAAAAGCCATGACAACCTCTTACGTTAAAGAATCGTGCATGCGTGAAAGGTTCCCGACAGAAGAAGAGTATGTAAATCGGGCGGTTTCTTTTGGCACATACGCGGTCATCACACCAAACGGGAAATGGCACTCGGTCGGCAACATGGGCTGGTGGGGGATATCTTCTGAGACTGCGGAAGAGGAACGGCTCTGGGATCTCGGCTACTATGAACGGTTCATCAAACCGGCGCTCGAAAATGACTGGTATCTGACTATTGTCGACTGCCATATCTAAGCAAAAATAAAGCAGGCGGAT
>JAISVU010000199.1 GCA_031271375.1 Clostridiales bacterium
CCGAGAATAGGCCTTGACCATCCGACCTTGCTGATAAACTGGTTTACCTTCGTCATACGGAAACCAACTCCTCTTCCGGGTTAAGCCCGGCCATAAGCAGCCCGAACTTTGCCGATTCCTCTCCGGCGTCCAGTATGCCGGCTACCCTGCCGTCGCTGATAATCGCTATCCTGTCGCAGATAACGCGCAGCTCCTCCAACTCAGAGGAGACCATTACAATAGTCACGCCGTTTTCTTTGTTGTAGCGCCTTAACGCCTCAATAACGAGGTATTTAGCGCCGACGTCAATCCCGCGTGTGGGCTCGGATACAAACAGCAGCTCTGGCGCAAGGTCGAATGCCTTAGCAAGGCAAATCTTCTGCTGGTTGCCTCCGCTCAGTTCCCGTACCTTTTGCTTTGCGCTGACACAGCGTATTTCCAGCTGATCTATGTATTTCTGCGCGGCTTCGCGCATTGCCCTTTCGTCCCTGAATATGAAATTTAGGTATTTACCGGATATCTGCATTGAAGAAAACGTGATATTCCAGTAAATGGGTTCGTCCAGCAGCAGCCCAACCCCGCGCCTGTCTTCCGAAACGAATGCAATATTCTTATCCAGAACATGGCGGGGTTCGTTGAGCCGGAGTTCCTGGCCCTTGTACAAAACCGTGCCGCCCGCTTCCATCAGGCCCATAATGCCGTTGGGTATGCCCAGCTTCCCCTGGCCCGCGAGACCGCCGATGCCCAGTACCTCGCCCTTCTTTATATCCAGGCTGACATCGTTCACCAGTTCCCCCGCCATATTAACCCAAAGATTACGCACTTCCATAAGCGTTTCGTCCCCGCCGGGGAAATCGCCGGAATCACTCTTATGCGCCTTCTTGTCCTTACCGTGCTGGACGTCCCGGCCTACCATCCACTTTGCGATATCGGCGACGGAATAGCCTTCTTCCCGCTTAACGCTCTTTATCAGCTCCCCGTCCCGCAGGACGACAAGGGAATCGCAGACATCCACAATCTCTTGAAGCCTGTGACTGATAAATATGATCGCCGTGCCTTGTTCAGCCAGCTTTCTCAGCGCCTTGAGGAGTATCTGCGCCTCGCTTTCGGTCAGCACGGCCGTCGGTTCGTCAAATATCAGCACCTTGACCTTTTCGCGGTTTATCTCACGCGATATCTCAACAAACTGCTTATGCCCCACCGGCATGTCGGACACCAGCATATCCGGGTTAAGGTTCACGCCCAGCAGCTCGATAACCTCCGACGCGGATAAACGCATTGCCTGCATATCTATTGTCGAGAGCTTTTTACCCAGCGCCTTGCCGATAACGCTCTTTTTTGTAAATTCCCTGTTAAGCAGTATATTCTCCGTCGCGGTGAATCCGGGGATGAGCGAGAATTCCTGGTGCACCATACCTATCCCGGCGTTTATAGCGTCCTTAGGGTTGCTGAAGTTCAGCTTCTCCCCGTCCAGGTAGATGGAGCCTTCATATCCGCCGGTGGTTCGTATGTCGTCCATATAAAACAGTATCTTCATCATCGTTGACTTTCCGGCGCCGTTCTCGCCGACAAGCCCCATTATCTTACCCTTTTCCAGCGAGAAGCTGATATTCTTCAGGACGGTGTTGCCGTAAAACGATTTACCCACATTTTCAAAACGCAGAACGCTGTCTCCGTCTGCCATTAGTAGTCCCCCTGTCTGGAGATTAATATGGAAAAGAGATTGGATACCGCCGCTTACGGCTCTCGCTAGCAATGGTATCCAACCTCTTATGTTTTTAGGTATTTAAGTATAATTACTTAATGCTGTAATACTTTTCGGGAATCTCAACGTCCATTACGCCGCTAAGGCCTTCGCCGAAGATATAGACGTCCTGAGCTAATGTGTAGAAGTTCTGCAGTTCTTCGCCGGTGTTGGCGTCCTCGTAAAGCAGGGCTTTCCATTCGCTGTTCGTTATATCGCCGTAAGCGTCAGTGACGGCCTGCATTCTGTCTTCGTTGGCGGTTCCGTCAATGATATCCTTAGCGAGGCGTACAAGGCCTTCGGAATGGCAGTATATCAGCGAATACTTGAACGCGCCCATTCTGCCGCTAAGGCCCTGCTCAATCGCCGCTTCCTCAATCTTGGCGATGATGGCGTCCCAGTCTCCGGCTTCGGCGCTCAGGTCAACACCAAGACCGGTGGGATAACCTACCAGCGGGGATACGTCGTCGGTGACGACGAACATCGCGCCGTATTCGGCGACGCGCTCGATAATGGGATCGTGCAGCGCAGTATTGGTCGTGAAATAAACTGAGTCCACTCCGTACTGGTCAATCAGCTGGGGCATCATGTCGTAAACAGACTGCTGGGCCCCGGGTATGCCGATCTCGCCGCTGGGATCGGGTACTGTTACGTCCACAAACTCAATCCCGAAATCCTTGCAGGCTTCCTCGAACATAGCCTTTCTTCTGGCAAGGGGCTGCATACCCATATGGCGGGGGAAGGACATATGTACAAAGGTCTTGGCGCCCATGTTGGAGGCCCTGAGGATATCGTAATAACCTCTGACAAAGTTGTCCGAATCCACGCAGAAATCGGCGGCAGATGAAATGAGCAACGGGTCGTCCTGGGGCTGCCCGGCGATCAGAATAATGTCGTCCCTAAGCTCGCGTATTCTCTGGAAGGCCGCAGCCGTTCCCTGAACGGCGGGGTTTACTATGATGGCCTTCATCAGCGGGTCGTCCGATAATCCAACGATGCTGGAGATGACGGTTTCCTGCTCCGAAGAGAAGTTGTCGGGCATAACCACGTGCTGAATCATTCCGCCGTCTTGCACGTTGCCGAAGGCGGTGATACAGGCTTCGGCGCCTCTCAGTTCATCCTCGGCCTGGGCCGTGCTGAGCGTCACGATACCGATGTGGTACGCGGCCCCTTCGCCGTCGCCTGCGTCCGACCTGCACGACGCGCTTGTAATAATGAACAACATAGCGAGCGTCAGGGCAATGATTTTAGTGAGCTTTTTCATAGTTCTCCTCCTTAATTTTACTTAAAACTTAAAATAAGTATAAACCCCATCGATGACTATGTCAAGCATCAATTATCGCTTGTAAAAAGACTTAAAAAAGAGTATAATTATAAGGCTTGATACCAAAGAGCATAAGATATTTTGAAGAGGCGTGTTGATGAATAATATTTTGAATATACAACTGGAAACCGAGATGAAGGACGCGTTCATTAACTACGCGATGAGCGTTATTATGGCGCGGGCCTTGCCGGACGCAAGAGACGGGCTGAAGCCCGTGCATAGGCGCATACTTCATTCGATGAACGAGCTGAACCTGGACCCCGATAAACCCTATAAAAAGAGCGCCCGTATCGTGGGCGACGTTATGGGCAAATACCATCCCCATGGAGAGGCGTCGATATACGACGCGCTGGTGCGCATGGCCCAGGACTTCTCTATGCGTTATATGCTGGTGGACGGCCACGGCAACTTCGGGTCGGTGGACGGCTATCCCGCCGCGGCGCAGCGATACACCGAGGCCAGGCTCTCTAAGCTGTCGATGGAGATGCTCAAGGATATCGATAAAGATACGGTCGATTTCGTTCCCAACTATGACGGCGAGTTTAAAGAGCCGACGGTAATGCCTTCCCGCGTACCGAACCTCTTAATTAACGGAGCGAACGGCATAGCCGTAGGCATGGCGACGAACATACCGCCCCACAACCTGCGCGAGGTCGTCTCCGCGCTGCTCAAGCTCATCGAAAACACCCGGGACGGCAAGGAAACGGAAATAAGCGAGCTGACCCAGTATATTAAAGGGCCGGATTTCCCCACGGGAGGCACAATCCTCGGCCACGCCGGCATCCGTTCCGCTTATCACACCGGGCGGGGCAAGATTACGGTTCGCGCAGGGCTTACGATAGAGCAAGTCGGAACCAGGCAGGCCATCGTTGTGACGGAGCTGCCCTATATGGTAAACAAGACGCGGCTTGTTGAGAAGATAGCGGACCTGGTGAAGGAAAAACGCGTGGACGGGCTGCACGACCTGCGGGACGAAAGCGACCGATTGGGTATTCGTATCGTAATCGAAGTCAAGAAGGACGCCAACGCCAGCGTGGTGCTTAATAACCTGTATAAGCACTGCCAGCTGCAGGATACGTTCAGCGTAATCATGCTGGCGCTGGTAAACGGCGAGCCCAAGGTGTTAAATCTCAAAGAAGCGCTGAAAATATACCTCGACCATCAAAAGACCGTCGTGGAGCGCCGGACGCGCTATGATTTGAACAAGGCGCTGGCCAGGGCGCATATCGTCGAGGGCTTTTTGAAGGCGCTGGATCATATCGACGAGATAATCGCGATAATCCGCGCCCACCGGGAAATTGCGGTCTCCAAAGGCATTATAATGGAGCGCTTCGGCTTTTCCAAAGAGCAGGCCGACGCCATCGCCGAGATGCGGCTGCGCGCCTTGTCCGGCCTTGAACGCGAACGCCTGGAGAACGAATACGCCGAGTTATTGAACAAAATTAAGGAGTATCAGGCTATCCTCGGCGACGAAAAAATACTCTATACCCTTATCCATAAAGAATTGACGGAAGTAATGAACCGGTTCGGGGACGAAAGGCGCACCGTAATCCTGGCCCAGGAAGGCGAAATCGACGACCTGGATCTGATTGACGACGAGGCCTGCGTCGTCACGATGACGCATTTGGACTATATTAAGCGCGTGCCTGTCTCCGCTTATAAAACCCAAAAACGCGGCGGCAAGGGCGTTATCGGCATGAGCACCCGTGACGAGGACGCCGTGAAGGATATGTATACCGTAAACGCGCATGACGAGCTGCTATTCTTCACGAGCCTGGGCAGAGCCTACCGTATGAGGGCTTATGAGATACCCATGTCAGGCCGCGGCGCAAAGGGAACGCCAGCCGTCAACCTTCTGAGCCTCGGCCCGGACGAGAAGGTCACGTCCATCATACCGATAAGGGACGAGTCCGAAGGCTCGGTCGTCATGGTGACGAAGAACGGGATCATAAAGAAAACAAGCCTTAACGCATTCCGAAAGATCAAAACCTCGGGCATTATCGCGATAAATATTAAGGATGGCGACGCCCTTAAAGCCGTATTCCTGACCCAGGACGCCCAGGAACTGCTGATCGCTACGGTAAAGGGCCGGGGTCTGCGTTTCCGGGCCGACAAAGTCCGCGAGATGGGCAGGCAGGCCGCGGGCGTTAAGGGCATTAAGCTGACGGAAGGCGACAGCGTCGCCGGGGCCGTCATCGCAACGGAAACAAACGGGGAAAAATTGCTAGTCGTGTGCGAAAACGGTTACGGAAAGCTCGTTGAGTACGATATGTTTACCGTACACAATCGAGGCGGCATGGGCGTGAAGGTCTGCAGGGTAACGGAGAAGACCGGGAACGTCGCGGCCGTATGCGTAATCAGGCCCGACGACGAAATTATGATAATAACCTCGGAAGGCGTGATAATCCGTATCAAGTCCGGGGCGGTGTCCACCTACGGCCGCGAGGCCCAGGGCGTAAGGCTCATTAACCTTGACAGCGGCGTTACCGTGGCGGGAGTTACCGCAGTCCTTGCAGACAGCGAAGATAACAATGAAGAGATAACAGAGAATGAATAGACAGATGGTGAGCCAATGACTAAACTTGAATACACCTTCAAGAGCGATGTGCTGTTTAAAGCTGAAACAGAGGAAGAATTAGCGAAAATTCAAGCATTGGAGGTAGCGGTTATGGAGCAGGCAATCGAAGCCTACCGTCATATAACAGCAACGGACGAGTTCAAAGAACTGGAACGCCAGCGTCATTACGCGGCGCATAACAGGGCTTCCGCCCTTGACAGTGCCCGGCGGGAAGGCGTTGAAATGGAACGTGAGAAATGGCTGAGTGTAGTCGCTAACAAAGACGCGATTCTCGCAGATCGAGATGCGGCCCTGGCGCACAAAGATGCGATAATAGCGGAGCTTAGAGCGCAGTTCGCAAATCAAAACGCTAAACCTTAAATACTTATGAAAACCATCGGCCTGTACGTAAACAGTCAAAGAGATGGGAATTATGCCCAGACCTCCCAGGTCGCGGGCTTTTTGCGTTCAAAGGGCATAGAGACGAGGCTCTGCGGCGACATTATTGCGCTGGAGCGTTTTAATACGCTACCGGCGGCTGCCGTAAAAGAAACGGATTGCCTGGTGGCGCTTGGCGGCGACGGGACGCTGCTGAAAGCCGCGAAAGCGGCGGCGGTCTGCGAGACGCCTGTTCTGGGGCTTAATCTGGGGCGTCTTGGATATTTGACAGACGCCCCGGCGCTGGCGT
>JAISVU010000342.1 GCA_031271375.1 Clostridiales bacterium
AGCGTTTCAGGAATGTTGGTTTGCCCTGTCTGAGCAAAAGGTGGGTTTGCTGGAGGGTTTACTGGAGCGAAAAAGGGATTTTTTAAGCATACTGCTACGTTTTATAGATATGCCCGACAAAGACGAGGCCGCACGGTTCGGCGGTCTGTTGTATTCCGACGGCTTTAATTCAGAAAAACGCGCGAGATTGACGGATGCGGCTGCGTCATTGCCAAGAACCGCGAACCCAACGAAGTACGCGGTTAAGGCATTTATCACGGCATCGCTTAAGTCAGGGTGCTGCTGGCCCCAGGCGGTTATCGCTGAGGAAAGAGAGGGGTATTTCACCAACCAGCTTATAGAGGCTCTTGACGACGATCCGGCGGCCGGCGTGATAATTTCTATATTAAATCAAATAAAGGCGCGTAATTATAAGTCCGGCGCTATCTACGCCGCTTCTGAAATAGGGCGGAAGATACAATGGTTCGCGGATATACTCGCGGTTAAAATAGACTGCTTTGTTGACAGCGACAAACGGCTCCGCGGCTCGATGATAGGGACGCTCCCCGTTATTTCCCTTAACGAGGTATCTGAAGAAATTGATTACTATATTATTGCTTCCATCGCTTACGCTGAACAGATCGGGGCAATGCTTAGGGCGAGGTACGCCGACAACATAAAAAAACCGGAACTGTTCTTTCTGGATACTTAATCACCGATCACACGCCGTCGTGCTTTTTAACCATCTCATAAATGCTATCAACCGTGCGGAATTCGTTGCGCGAGAAACCCGCGCCGGTTATATGCGTTCCGAAGGCGGCGTTGATTTCGTCGATAATGACCAGGATGTCGAATGAATCTATAATGCCTTGACCGTACAGGTCTTTCGATTTTTTTAGGGTTTCCAAATCAACGGTAGGTTTGGCAAGGCGCAGGGCTTCAAGCAGTTTTTCCATGATTATAAGTCATCCTTTCCCTATGTGATTTATATCTGCTGTTTAATCGGCGTGTATTCTGCCAGAATATCTTGTGCCATTCTATGTGCAATCACGCCGTTTCCCCTGTCTGTAAAGTGCGTCGCGTCAACAAACAACCCGAATATATCCTGTTCGCCGTCAAATATTCCGGTGAAATCTCTCACATTGGGTGAACCAATCATTGCAACAATACCGTCCTTCGCCTTTCGCTGGCGGGAAAGATACCCGGCGTTTAACCCTGTCAGTGTGCGGGACTGCTCCTCGGCCATCAAGAGACTGGTCGGAGGAATGATGTGCCAGAACGCGAATTCCATATGTTTTGAAAGGGCCTCGAATATTTTGTTCTGAACCATACCGATATATGCCAATTCTATATTATGATCGATTCCATTGTTTATTTCACCATTATACCGCATTTGCATCAACTTAACCGAATAATGCAGCTGATGATAGGTGCTTACCGCGAGAACATTTTTCAGCATTGATTTTACGGGATCCAGTTCCCCCCAGCGACCTAGTAAGATAACAAGGTTAGGTTTATAAAAGCGCATATCCCGTAGGAGTATAACTAGATTATCTCCGCCTGTCTGCTCGGTCTGCCCCCAAGAATATACAGTGCCGTTAAAACCGGACATATTTAGTTCTTTCCACAACAAGTACGGAATGGAGCGTTCTGCGAAATTATTCATTTCAGATACGGTACATGCCCCTAAAATATGGATATTAAATGCCGTCGAGTTCCCTGGGTCACCATGAATCGTATAGAAACGCCCATCGCTTAGACGGCAGCTGTGTACGTGGGCGTCCACTCTTAAATCCGGCACTCGCTCACCTAGCACCGGAGCGGTTGAAAAGCGTATAAACCGGGGATTGTTAACCAATATAGACCCCAGCAGCTTCCGCACTGCGGAGTGAACCGGGGCGATCAGCGCGAACTCGTCCATGTCCATGCAGCATATAAAGCGGCAGCTTTCGGGGTTTCCCAGGGTTTCAAGGTTTTCATAGCCCAGCACGCCGTTTTCCGGGTCGTCTTTTGCGCCTATCAAAATGGGCGCTTTGAGGTTAAGCAGCCTTAGCTTCCGCTGCATGTCCCGCGCCAAAACACCGGTACCCATGATGACGTTCGTTATATGCGCGTCCGCCGTAAACTGTTCCAGAAATTCCTTCGATAAAACAAAGCAGCGCCTCATAGCCCGGGGCCTCCCTGTATTGCGGCATTTGAAGCGATTAGCTTATATATCTCCCCGGCGAGCATGGCCAGCCCCTTTTCCCCCAGATGGCAGGCGTCTTCAAAATCGGCGGCGTTATACAAACCCGACAAATCAACAATATAATCACGATCATTCACGGCTTCCGAGGCGTACGCGTACATATCCTTGAACTTACTGCCGAAATCGGCGGTTTTGTCCCCGTCCGGCTCATATCCGCCCGAAAAGGCGCAGGGCTGCAGAACGGCGGTATGACCTATATTAAACTCATTGCAGAGGCAGTGGATTATGTCCATATGCTGAAGCCAGTAGTCCCAGGCGGGGACGTCGTTCTCCTCGCCGTAATACATATTGCCCCTGCCCAGCTCAAAGCGAGAGGTCATGTCATCATAATACTTGAGCTGGTTAGGGTTTGTAAAGGGGTATTTTTGCAAAGCCTCAACGTATTTACGTTCGTCCTCGCGGACGAACCCCAGCTTATAGGCGAAGTTATAAAAACCGGAGAGGTTTATCACCAACTCGGGGCGCAATAAAATCCCGTCGCGGATGAACATCAGCATCTCCTGGGCGGAGGTAAAGCCGTCGGTGTCGCCGCTTATTATTTGCACTGGCCTTCCGTCATTTTTAAACCGTTCGTACAGCAAAGCTGGCCAGGCCAGGCCGCTCTTTGCCTGTTCCGGCGTCGTATAGCCCCCGAGCGTCAGTATCCGCGCCGCGCCGTCGTCCCCGTAAACATCAAAACCGGGCATAGTGCCTCCTGTGCGCACATACCCCAGCCTATAATCAAACACTATATCCTTGCTCATATCGTGGAAGATGGCCGCCATTCCTGCACGTCCCCTCTTTCAAGCTGAATGAAGTCGGGCCCGGCCAGCTCATAAAAGATATGCCGGAAGCCCAGCTTTTTCAATTCCTCGGCCGCCTGGAACAGGCCAAGACCCCAAACGATAACCGGCGTGTCCGCCGCCATGTCCAGGACGGCTTGATCCCTAATATGCAGCACCGGGATGTTAAGAATCCGTTCAGCCTCGCCGGGGTTTGGGTCGGCGAAGCACTCCACCTTTATATCGTGCTGCAGCAGCCGCATGAGGATGGCCTTGCCCGCCTCGCCCTTCCTGTATATAATAACGCTTTCGAAATCCTTTATACGCTCGTTGAGATAAACCAGCGGTTCCATTATGTCCCCTCAGCCTCCCGCGCGGGCGCGCCGCCCAGCATTTCCATTATCATCGCGACGAACTCGCCCCGTTTCGCGGGGTCGTCCGCAGTTCTGCCGGGGTTGTCAACCACATACTTAATCCGCCCGGGGTTCCGGTCCATTATGATAATCCGGTCGGCCATGATAGCGGCTTCCTCCACGCTGTGGGTAACGAACAGCGCCGTAATGCCGTACTTGTCGCAGACCTGCCCTGTGAGGCTCTGAAGGGTTCCCCGCGTGATGTTGTCCAGCGCCGCGAACGGCTCGTCCATAAGCATTACCCTGGGATGCAGCGCCAGCGCCCTAGCCACGGCCGCCCGCTGCTTCATGCCGCCGGAAAGCTGGTGCGGGTAGGTGTCCTCAAAGCCTGCCAGCCCCACGTCGGC
>JAISVU010000019.1 GCA_031271375.1 Clostridiales bacterium
GTGCCGATTGATTTCCAGATGTGCAAGGACGCGTCTGTCGAAGGGGTCATTATCCTGGATCCCGCCGGGTGGACGCTGAACACGTTCGGATGCGAAAACGTCACGATCGAGAACGTGAAGATTATCAGCGCGAGGCCCAACGGCGACGGAATAACAACGCAGAGCTGCAAGAATCTGACGGCGCGGAACTGTTTCGTGCGTTCCTGGGACGACAGCCTGGTGGTTAAGAACTACGGCAACGGCGTTTCGGAGAATATCCTGTTTAAGGACATTGTTATCTGGAGCGACCTCGCGCAGAGCTGCGAGATAGGATACGAGACCCTCGGCCCGCGCATGGACGGCATTACCTTTGAGGATATCACGGTGCTGCACAACTTCCATAAGCCCGTGATGAGCATACACAACTCCGACCAGGCGCATATCCAAAACGTGACCTTCCGCGATATCACGGTTGAAGACGCGCAGATGGGCCTGGGGGACGCGACGAACGACAACTTCCTTATAGACCTGAGCATCGCCGAGAGCCAGTGGAGCAGGTCTGAAGAACGCGGCAATATTTCAAACGTACTCTTTGAGAATATCACGGTTCTTGGCGGTCTTCATACACCTTCACGAATAAGGGGTTTTGACGAGAGCCACGCTATCGACGGCGTCACAATCCGTAACCTTAACATCTTGGGCAATAGGATAGACAGCCTTGAAGCCGGTAAAATACGGGTTGAGGGAGCTGTGAAGGATGTTAGGATAGATTAATCATCTCCTCCTCAAAAGCGGGCCTTTATAGGCTCGCTTTTTTATTGGCAATTAATATAAAAATAATTTCTGTAATTCCAATTCTTTGAAGAATAATTAAAAGAACGAACCACAAAAAGAACAAACCACGAAAAGAACGAAAGACACGAAAAAGGCAGGAAATGTGCTCTGCATTTTTTCGCGTTTTTCGCGCCTTTCGTGGTGCATTATGTTTTTTATATAATTTTCTCGTTTAAAACGCCTTTATTATTTGACGGGCCGTCGAGCATAAACTGAAAGGGGGCTGGAGCCATAGATGCTCTATTCTCGTTCCAGGAAATCAGCGAACGGCACTGGATTAACCTTAACACAGTTCTGTCCCATCACAGGCGGGCTTTAGAGAAACTCCGCCCCATTCTTCCCAAGTATTTTTATTCATAGGAGGCGTTTATGGAATACGAAAAAAAGGTGTGGCTGCTGGAGCAATACGCGCAAAAGACATGGACAGTATCTCTAGTGCTTTCGCAGGAGGCCGCCAGAGCGGGCGAACATGGGAAAGGCTTCGCCGTGGTGGCAGGCGAGGCCCGCGTACTTTCCAAAAGGCTCTACGATCTGGCGTCCGAAGCGCGGTTTGGTCAGCAGACCGGTATATTTAACGCGGCCGCCGAAATGGCGCTGATGCAGAAGTTTCTTTCAGTAAACGCAGCGCTGGAAACCGCGCACGCGGCGTTTAAGCACACGGACTTTAACATCCCCAAAAGCATGTCGGTCTTTGCCGAAGAGCTGCGTATAATCGCCGACGAGCTTAACGAACTGAGCGGCAGGCGGGTTTTCAACAAGCCCTTTTTGCTGCCGGAACCGGCCGAGCCGGTCGGCGTTTCGGGCATAACATTCTTCTACTCCATCGGCGGGTATCCCTTTTATGAGGATATTTTGAACATCGAAGAGATATGTTATCTGCTTAAAACAGATACCGAAAACGAAAGGGTTGAAATTCTTGGGCCGCGTGACGAGCTAGGGAGACACGCAATACCCTGCTTGAATTTTTATAAGCGGTTCGGCTTGGAGTTCGTCAGTTTTAACCCGGAGCGGCGGACGACAATGATTATTCGCCTTGCCGGCGGAAGCAGTCTCGCGGTTCCCATCGACGATATGGATATCAACCCGATAAACTTGGGGAAAAAGGGGGTGCCCGTTCCGCCTCAAGAGGGTAATATATTCGCCCCGTATGCCAAAGAGTGCTGGAACGCCGTTGACGGCGGCCAGTTTATCGCGCTGGATTTTAACAGAATAATGAACGGGTGATTTTTATTAACAAATAATTTTATAAACGAGAAAGAGCCGGGACAGTCATTAAAGGTAACTATCCCGGCTCTCGGTTCTTCGTTCTCAGCTCCAGCTCAATTATTTGCTCTATTTCCGAATCTCGCCCGCTCTTTATCCTTGTGCCGGTTCCAAGCGTTTAGGATCAGCGCGAGCGTGACGGCAGAGTATGAGATAATCGAGCGGAAATACTCGCTCATCACGGCGCTGCCGAAGGCCCTGTTGCTTGCCGCCGGCATAACGATAAACAGCATATGGAACAACGCCGTCCCCAGGATGACGCTGGGTATGCCGGCTTTGTTTACGGTCGCCCCGCCGACCAGCAGCGCCGCCGCCGCGAATAACGCCACGGTATCGGCCCCTGAGTATACGCTCATAGTGCCTATGTTTTGCAGGTAGATAAGCTGCCCGTAACCCGCGAGCACCGTTGAAATTATCATCGATATAATGCGCGTGCGGTCAACATTAATCCCCGCTGTGGCGGAAACGCCCATATCCTGCCCAACGGCGCGAATCTCCTGTCCGAACTTGGTTTTTCTAAACCAGATGATAAGCAGGCACAGAACCGCTATCAGCAGCAGCGAGAACACTGGAATCTGTATCCCGGCAATCTGTATACTCACGCCGAGGATATTATCCAGCAGGCGGTCAAAGCTGCCTCTCACCCCGCCGAGCTCAATGCTGCTCCTGATACCGAACCCCCGGGAGATGAACAGCGACGGATCCGATATCGGTATCACAGGGCCCATTGCAAACAACACCACGGCCTGATAAATACCCAGCATAAAGAACCCCAGTATATATGAGGTAATCATCTCCCGCCCTTTTGCCCGGTTAAGCAGAAAACCGGCAAAGCCGCCGAGCAGGATGGATATCGGCGTGGATATGAGCATAGCCAGGAACATCCCGGCCGGGCCGCCTATCTTCCAGTCTGTAATCAGTATCATCGATATCTGGCCCGCGTATGCTCCCAGAGCAAGGCCGAAGTTTATCCCCATTCCGGCCATAACGGGTATCAGCAGGGCCAGGACAAGGAACGTGTTTCTGCCCAGCCTGGTAACGATTTCTCTTACTATGTACGTACCGCTGTACCCTGCGATAGGTATCGCTACCGCGCTGAGCACGATAAAGAGAATAGGAACGATGTTCGTGCCGACAAGCATTTTCCAGTTAATGCCCTTTGATCCGTCCTTACTTTTGTTCACCGTCACGCACGCTCCTTTCTGGTAAGCGCGTACAGAATAGTGCCGTTGGATACGATAAGGCGCACAACGTCCGCGATATCGCCCAGCTGCGCGCTGACGACCATAGGCCCTATCGTGACTATCCCCTGGAACAGGAACGCGCCTATCAGCACATTCGTTATCGAGGCCTTCTTAATCGCCGCGCCGCCTATTAGTATCGCCGCCACCGTAACAAAGGTAAAGCTGTTCGAGGCGTTATACATCTGGAGGAACGTATAGCTTTGGGCGTAGCAAATAATGCCGACCGCCGCTACAGCCGTGGATATGACGACCGAGATAAGGCGCATCTTATTGATATCAATGCCCGACGCCCTCGCGTATTCCGGGTTGGAGCCGACGGCGGTCATCGCTGTGCCCAGCTTGGTTTTAAAGAACAGCCACATTAAAATACAGCAGAAAACGCCGAAAAGGATAAGCCCGGTCGGAATTTCGATGATATCCCCTATCTTGAATGAAAGAAAATTGTCCAAGACGCCCGCCCAGTTCTCTTCCAGCGTAACGCTGGTGCGCAGGCCCTGGCCGCCGTAACCCATAACCAGTATAGGGTTTGTAACGGGCAGCAGCTTGACCCAGAACAGGTTCATAAACGCGATGAAAGCCATACCCACATAGGTGGATATAATCATTTCGTCGCCTTTGACCTTATTAAGTATCAAACCGTAGAGGAACCCGACCAGTACGCCCAGCGCCGCGCCGATAAGCATTGCCACGGCCAGGCCCAGCGGCCCCGCAAGCCTGAACTCAACGCTTAACACGGCCCCGAAGACACCGCAGACTATACCGATAGGAATGCCGAAATTAAGGCCGCAGCCCGTCTGTATCATCGGCACCAGCGATAGCACAAGCACTATGTACATTGCGAAGCGCCCGATCGTGTTGGTTATAGCAAAGTCTATCTTGATGCCTACCAGGGGACAGATGATAAACAGAACAATCAGGAACATACCGAGAATAGGCCTTGACCATCCGACCTTGCTGATAAACTGGTTTACCTTCGTCATACGGAAACCAACTCCTCTTCCGGGTTAAGCCCGGCCATAAGCAGCCCGAACTTTGCCGATTCC
>JAISVU010000020.1 GCA_031271375.1 Clostridiales bacterium
ACAGTCGAACTTACGGTCTTCGATTGGCCGGGGGACTGGAAACGCGTATGCGTAACGGGGCCGGACGGCGCTTTGCGCTTTCAGATACTGGATGCTGTGCCGCAGGAATTTTGGCAGCACCATTTCGTGCGTGTGCTGACGGAAATATTCTTGCCTGCGTGCGGATGGGCCACATGTGTGCTGGGTCAGGATAAGGACATGATTCCGGACGCCAAAAAAGAGTCGTTCCCGAGGGTGGAGAAACCATATGTATATGCGTTAGAGAATGAATACCTCAGGGCGGAGTTCTGCCCACGCACCGGGGAGCTTACATCACTGCTCGACAAAGCGTCGGACACCGAGCTGTTGAATGCCCCCTCGGCATTCTTCCGTATGATTGAGGAACAGATCGCTGAGAATACGGCGGGCACGGCATGGACAGTGGGACGCTACCGCCGGGTGACGGAAATGACGTCGGATGTTGAGATTCGCAATACGCTGACTGGCCCGTTGAAGAATGCCGTGACAGTCACAACCCGCTGCGGAGCCTCAACTGTCGCCTATACAGTCAGTCTTGCGGTTGGCAGCCACTGGCTGGATATTGACTGTGACGTCGATTGGCGGGAGGCAGGGATCCCTGGGCAGAATACGCCGCAGCTGAACTTTACGCTGCCGCTTGCCGGAGTTCAAAAAGACTTCATCCACGACGTACCGGGCGGATTGCTGCGCCGTGCTCCAGTAGCTCAAGATATGCCCTGTCAGAGCTTCGCCGCAGCTCAAAGCACGGAAGGCCGTGCTATAATGCTGATCAGCGACTCAAAATACGGCTTCCGTTGCGAGAACGCCGCAGGTGGCAGCTCGATCAGCCTGAATTGCTTGCGCTCCTCCACCGACCCAGACCCGACTCCCGAGTTCGGACGCCACCGGTTCCGTGTGGGTATCGGCGTATCGGAAAACACCGGTATCCAGCTTCTTAACACGGCATACGCCTTTTGCCACCCGCCGATTGCAATAAACGACCGGCCGCGCGAAGGGAGCCTGCCGATGCGGCAGCAGTTGATTCATGTTGAAGGCGCATTCCTGCAAGCCGTGAAGATGTCTGAAGATGGGAACAGGCTGATAATCCGTTTAACGGAGGTTGGAGGACAAGGAGGCGAAGCCGCCGTCTCCTTCTGGGCCGATATCAAAGCCGCTGAGGAGACCGATGTGCATGAGCGCGCGTTACCGGAGAACAGACGGCTTTCGGTGGAAGGTAACGCCCTGCTATGTTCTTTAACAGCTTATAGCACAACGCATTTCAGGATAACGCTATAGTATTTTTTCGCGAAGCAAAGTCTGACCGTATTTGACCTTGCGTCCTGTTTCTTTTTTAGGAAGCGGGGCGCTGTTTAACTAAGTCAGCTATTTCGGATAGGGGTAACTCCATGAAACTGCTAATGTACGGAGCCGGAAGCATCGGGCGCGGTTTTATAGGGCCGTTATTCGCCCATGCGGGATATGACGTGGTATTTGTTGACGTAAACCTAAGGATCATTGACGCTTTGAACAGCCGACGCGGGTATCGCTATACGCTTGCGGCGAATCCGGCTTATGACCGAATTGTAAACGGAGTTTATGGCGTTGACGGACTTGACGAGCAGAAAGTTTGCGATGAAATCGTTTGCTGTGATATCATGGCTACCGCGCTCGGCCCGGCTGTTCTGCAAAAGGTTTCGCCTCTTATTGCAAAGGGGTTTTCGCAGCGTATGACGCAAAGCGGCTGCCCGTTAAATCTGATAATCTGTGAAAATTTGAAAGATTCCGCGGGTTTGCTTCGCCGTTGGTTATCGGACGCTTTGCCGGACGACATGAAGGAGCTTTTATACTCAAAGTGCGGCTTAATAGAAGCGGCCGTAGGCCGGATGGTCCCCGGAGCTGAAATAAGTGATGACGACCCGCTGCATCTAACAGTAGAGGAATACGGGTTTCTGCCTGTGAACAAGGATGGCTTTGTTGGGAAGCCGCCAAAGGTACAAGGGCTCATTCTTGCCTCGCCCTTTGCGTTTTACGAGGACCGTAAGCTGTACCTTCATAATATGGGTCATGCAATATGCGCTTACCTAGGAATGATGGAGGGCTGTCAAACAATAGCGGAAGCAATCATGCGCTCCAATATCCGATATGCCGTCCAAGGGGCAATGATAGAAGCCGCCGC
Source organism: Clostridiales bacterium (assembly GCA_031271375.1). Lineage (GTDB taxonomy): Bacteria > Bacillota > Clostridia > Lachnospirales > WRAX01 > JAISVU01. Next base: position 2,174 of record JAISVU010000020.1, read on the forward strand.
CATGATTTCAGCAAAATATAAAGTTCCTTTTGCGCGTATTTATGATCATGCGGAGGACTTACTGCTAAGGTTCCAGAATACTTCCCTTAGCGATACATGCGCCAGAGTCGGACGCGACCCTATCCGTAAAATCAAGGCTGGGGAGCGGTTGGCTGGCGCGTTAACTCAATGCGGCGATTTTGGCGTACATAACGCTTATATTGCATTAGGGTATGCCGCCGCGCTTTGGCAATTAACCTATGATCCCGTAAAAGCCGCTGAAATCGCCGTCCAGACAGGGGAGCTTGGCCCAAGGCAAGCTGAGATCATCACAGAGCTATATAAGGTTCTTGGCGATCAGCCTGAAAAATATGTGCAAACGGCAGAGAGACTAAAGAAGCAGATGCGTGGTAACACCGTTTGAGTCCAATTAACGATTCTATGAGAGGAGAGATGCCAGTGAAAAGAGGTATCGCAATAGCGGGAAACCTTATCGTGGATTACATAAAATACATTGAGCGATATCCAGCAAAGCAAGCGTTAACTGTTATAACACATAGAGACCTCTCAACTGGCGGCCTTTGCTGCAACTGTGTGATAACATTGGCTAAACTTGATCCTTCCCTGCCCATAAAAGCGTTGGGCATTGTCGGCGAAGATGAAGCCGGCGATTATATACTTTCAAGATTTTCGGCGTATCCGTCAGTGGATGTATCAAACATCACGCGTCAAGGGACTACTTCCTATACGGACGTAATGACCGAAGCGGAAACAGGACACCGTACTTTCTTCGCGTTCAAAGGCGCCAGCGCATTATTGAATCCAAGTTACTTTAATTTTAGCAGGCTCGAAGCCGATATTTTGCACATCGGATATATACTGATTACTTAATAATCAATGAATTGGAAGCCTCTCAAATTTCTTCAATACCTTTACGAGACGGGGAAGACCGCGTAATAACTGAAAACCTTTCCGCCGCGTGTGAAAAGTTAATCGAAATGGGTGTTAGACGATGGGCGGTGATCCATATGCCGGAGCTTTCGTGCGGATTAGAACGAGGCGGCCGGTTTACCCTTGAGGAGTCATGGCAAATCCCTGCCGACTTCATAAAATCCTCAGTCGGAGCCGGAGACGCTTTTGCCTCTGGTATCTTATATGGGGCGTACCATAATTGGAGCTTAGAAAGGTCAATTCATATTGCAGGCGCCATTGGCGCATATAGCCTTTCGGGCGACGGCGCCTGCGACTCAATTATCGCGTTATCGGAGCTTATCAGAGATATGGAGCGGATGCCACGTCTGCGAATCTCTCCTTAATAAAGTTGGCATCATCCAAGAGCCGTCCATAATTTCCAGGGACGGAGAGCAATATGCGGATAAACCTTTCCCGGAATTTGGAGACACAGCGGTTACGGTTGGCTTTGCGCTTATATTTGAGTTTTTTACCTTCGTCCTTATCGGCAATCAAAGCGTCCGCTTCCTCGGCGGCGAAGGAAATAATGTTCGCCATATAAATAGTGGCGTAAAAATCTTGAAGGACAGACACTTTGGTCTTGCCGGAGAAATTTTCAAGCTC
>JAISVU010000046.1 GCA_031271375.1 Clostridiales bacterium
GAATCCGTTATGACGAATTTTGAGCGGCTTATGAAATAAAGCCACTCGCACATCGTTACGTCGGTCACGCAGGTAATCCCCCGGCCCTCCAAATCAAGGACTTCGATATAGTTCTCTTCATAATCGTAGCCCATAAGCAGCAGTATCTTTAATCCAAGCTCGCCCGCGATAAGCCCGGCCCATTCTATCCTCTCGTCCGAAAACTCGCGCAGATAAAGAACAAGGTAATCCGCGCCCATATCTATTTCGGCCCTGTCGCCTGAATCCATATCCGCTATTTGGAGATAAAACTCCTTGTCCATCGCGAATACAGGGTCGTGCATTAATTGCGCCTTGCCGACGCCCAGCTCTTTGCAAAAATCCACCCCCCACGTCTCGCGGATACTGAGCGCGTCAAACCTTGATAAGCGCCGGATAAGCTCGGGGTAATCCTCCTGACTGTATCCCCCGTTGCTCCCGAAGGACGCGGCGAAAGCGATACGCCTTTTATCGCCGCTCGTCCACGGCTGCATAAAATAGTCCCATCCATATATCCAAGTCTTAAAGAAAGTCCAGTCGCTGCAGGTTACAAAGCTGTCAAAACTGTCGTTGATTTTATGAAGACCGCCGAATATATCCTCTTCGGTAAATTTGCACAATACATCCCATATCAACCGGCGTTTCATTGATCTTCTAAAGTGGTCTTTGTTAGTTTTAACCATCTTAACCGAATAACCCAGTTTTTCAACGATTTTGTACGCGGCGAGAACCGTCAGCTGGCCGCCTATATTGGCGTTTTCATAGCAGCCAAGAACGCCCACTTCAGTCTTTTTACCAAAAGCGATATCCACTGCCTTATCATAATCGAGCCTGTCAACGGCCTTGAAGAATTTTAACCGTTGGTTGTATGGCAGCGCTACCGATGCGGCCATGTTTAGCTGAACGGCATCACCCAGCGGAACCTTGAGCGAAAAATAGATATCCAGATTGTCAAAGAACTCCCGGCCCCTCTCATTGTTGATCAAAACAACCGACAGGCCTTTGCCGTCGCTCAGCGACTTATTAACCCGTTTATAATCCCAAAAGTCGCCTATCGTAATATCTTCGGGGCGCTTTAACTCCGTGCTTTTAAACTTGCAGTCATAACAGCATTTGCGCAGGCTTATATCCCTCAGAAAAGACCTAAAATAAAGGCCGTTATTTTCCTCAAATATCTCGGTTCCGTTCTTCAGTCGCAGGCTCAGACGCAGCTCACCGCGCCAGCCCCTTGACTTGTCCCTCATACATACGCCGTCAATCTGAGGGATTTGGGACATCGGAAGCCCCGCTCGCTTCAGCGAAAACTCAAGCCATCTGCGCCAGGCTTTCGGCGAGGGAACCCCGTGGCATATCAGGCCCATAGTAATTAAATTGGAATATTCCTTGCCCAAATACGACTTTAAACCGGCTACCTGACAGGGACATCCGCAGAACAGCGCTTGCTTCCCGTTATCCAACAGCTCTTTAATCCGTATGTATGCGCCGTCCGTATCGCTCTGCAAATACTTGCTAAAGTATAAATCCGGGAGTTCGCTCAGATTATCGACGATTTTATGCCTTACGCCCAGAAAGTCCGGGGTCCAGGCCGCGCCGCAGACATAGCCCCCGTTTTGAACGACGTAACGGGCGGCTGCAGGAAAGGCGCCCCCGCTGCTGCAGTTGGCGCGCGTCTCGTCGTCGGCCATCATCGCGTAAGCGGCCTTAGGCGTATCGTAATCTTTGGTATTAATAACGGGGCAGACAGCCGAGCATTTCCCGCAATCAACGCAATTACCGCCTATAACGGGCACTTTGAAGCCCTCGCCGTTTTCCTCCATAGAAACACATTGCTTAGGGCAAACCGACTGACAAGCCCCGCAGCCGGTGCATACGGCGTCGGAAACCCCGGGTGTCCCCGTCGGTTTATCTTCACCGGAATCAATATCTGGCAATTTTAACGCATATACAAATGTGTACGCGGAGTGTTTACGAAACCGCGTTTCGGCATTATTAGGCTGCAGATACCGCATAATGTTCCTAAACTGCCTGCTCTGCTCGTTTAAGGATTTGCTTATATGTTCATAATGCGCGGCTATATCTTCGCGAAAGCCGGACAATGTTTCCTTAATCCCTCTCAACAGCGAATCGTCGTCTTTGCTCATTTGTATCCCCTCAAAAACCGGGGCAGGCAAAACGCCTGCCCCAAAAGGTTTTAACTATTCATTATAAATTATTCATTGGCCCGCAGGGCCTACGGCCCCATCACGCTGAGCATCGTAGTCCTCATCGAATACTCGTTTGTCATCATATTGCGCATCATCCCCATCGAGACGTTGGACATTATCCCGGCCTTGACGTTATCCATCATCGCCTTTGCCATGTCCGCGTCGGCGATGCGGCTCTTTGCGGTCTCCATGTTCTCGCTCATTACGCCCAAGGCGTTTGAGGTGTGCTCCATACGGTTGATGTAGGCGCCCATCCTGGAGCGCTCAGCCGTTACCGTGTCCAGCGCGCCCTGGGAGTCACCTATCTGAGAGCTGATCGCGTTATAGCCTCCGTCCACGACATTGATGCCCGAAAGCCCCAGTTTATCCGCCATAAGGCTCTCTATCGACATGTTTATGCCTTCGCCCGAGTTTGCCCCGGCCTGAACCCACATCCCGCCGTTCTCCGCGCTTAGGGATCCGTCCAGCAGCTTCTTCTCGTTGAACTCGGTGCGGCTCGCCATCCCGTTGACCTCTTCCACCAGCTGGTCAATCTCCAGCTGCATCGCCCGGCGGTCATCTTCAGTGTAGGT
>JAISVU010000067.1 GCA_031271375.1 Clostridiales bacterium
GGTGGGGGCGACCCCAAGGACAGTGCAACAGAAATAAACCGCCCGGCTGGCGCGCTACACCAGACGGGTAAGGGTGGAAAGGCGAGGTAAGAGCTCACCGGTTCCCCGGCGACGGGGAGTGCTCTGTAAACCCCATCCGGCGCAAGGTCAAAAAGAAGCGCAGGCGGCCCGTCCAGCTTCGGGTATGACCGCTAAAGCCTGCCGGCGACGGCAGGCTCAGATAGATGACCGTATGAAATAACAGAACTCGGCTTACAGGTTTGCTCAAACTAGAGACTAGGGGCCAGAACCCAGAACTCAGAAAAGGCGGTAACATCAAAAATGATGAAGCTGGTTCTTTCTAGCGGCTGGCGACTGGCTCCTAGCGTCTAGTACCTAGTGTTCTATTCGGTAAAGAATCAGAGTAACGCGGTTCGTTTATGTAAGGCGCGGCCTCTGGGCGCGCCGAAGTTGGCATTCACTACAAGTCTCGGCGCGTCTGGAAGCCGCGCCTTACATCTTGTAATATCGACCTAGCGACTAGCAGAAAGGAGAGATGAGGTTGCCTACTAAAAAGATATCTTCATCTTTTCTTCTTTCTTCTGTTATCTTCTTTTTCTTCCTTTTCCTCTTATATGGCTGCAAGCCTAAAAACCCCGTGCCTGCGCCGGAAACCGCGCCTGTACCCACGATAACAGCGGCGGCCCCCGCCGTCTCCCCTACCCTGCCCGCTCCGACGCCTACCCCGGCCCCGGCCGTATTCCCCAATTACCCTGCGGCGGATTTGCAAGGCGTGACGATTGTAACCCACGGCCTCCCCGGCCCGCTTTTTTCAGAGAATGACCGCCCTGAAGGATATAAAGACGTTATCCTGGATAAATTCAACGCGCACCTCAGCTTCAACGCCCTTGAGGGAAGGGCCCCCGACGGGATTCCGGCGGCCGTCACCGCATCCGCCGCCGCCGGTACTCAAATGGCCGACATTATCCTGGTAAGCAGGGCGGACATGGCGCAGATGGCCAAAGAAGGCACAATAGAGGACATAACAGACGGGATTCTCGCCTCGGGTCTGCCCGAAACGTATTATCAGTCAGGCTGGCTGGAAAGCCGCCTGTATGGCTTCTCGCCGGAGCCGTTATCCGCCGGAGGCTTGTTGATATATAATATTGATATATTGAACGATATAGGCGCGGAGCTGCCCGGCGATCTGTTCGACCGGGGTCAGTGGAGCTTTATAGATTTTTATAATTATTGCGCCGCGTTAATAGATGAATTGCCCGAAGGCGCCGGTCTTTTAGACGTCTCCGTTACAGATTTCCTGAATAACGCCGTATACGCCAACGGCGGCTATGTGTTCCATCCCGAAACGGGCCAGCTGTTGAAGGACGCGCCGTCCTTTAGCCAGACTGTCAGCCTGATTAACCGGTTGACTGATCTAGGCGTTTTTACGGAAAACAGTCCGGGCTTTTCTGAAGGAACAGCCGTTTTTACCCACGGCTCCCCCGAGGACGCAAAAGCCTTTTTCGAAATGGGCATAAACGTCGGCGTCACGCCGTACCCCTGGGGGCCGAACATCAGGATAAACCCGGAGTATACGGCCATCGGCGATATGCTGCTTGGGCGCTACCGCACACCTGCTTCCGGCGCGAACGTGTTCGTGCTGACACGCGGCGCCGAAGGCCCCACGGCCTTAGCCAAAGCCGGGGTTGCGGACTATGTGAACATTATGTTCAGTTACCTGGGCAATATGTCAAGCCTTGACAGCAACGCCTGGCGCGAGCGGACGGGCCTCCCGCCGATAAGGCCGGGAGTACGGACGGATTTGTCCTTTTTAACCGTTGCCGACCGCGCAAGGCTGGAATGGTGGCGGTCAAAACCGGCGGTATTCGTTCCGCAGGAGCGTGCCGAGACCGAGCTGCGCGAGGCTTTGGACGAATTATTGAATTAAGTAATTAAAATCGGAGTGAACGCTATGCTTGTAAAAAGAATAATATTAATCTGCCTGGCTATTTTTGTTCTAACATCCTCCGGTTGCGGTGCCGCGAAAGCGGCTGAAGAGCCGGTTGACATTATAGACGACCAGTATGTTAATTTGGATTTATACGCCCCTTTTGCCCAAAACACGCTGGCCGCGTCGCTGGACGAGCCTTCGTCGCTGGTTCTGACGGATAACCTGCCCCGGCTGAACGGGGCTACCGCCCTTTACCCGGTATATTCGGCCTTTGTGAGGGCCGTATACCCGGAGGAACAGGTACTAGGCCAATGGGAGACCGGCGAGACTGAGATTTTCGACGGTAAGGAAGTCTATAAACAGCCCGAGCCCCTCATCGTCTGTCACGGGACCGCCGGGGCTTACAGTCAGCTAATCAGCGGCGAAGCGGATATTATTTTCGTAGCCGGCCCTTCCGAAAACCAGCTCAAGCAAGCGGAGGAAGCCGGCGTTGAGCTTACGTTCACGCCGATAGGCCGCGAGTCCTTCGTGTTCTTTGTCAACGCGGCGAACCCCGTTGACGGGCTGACCACGCAGGATATACAGCGGATTTACTCCGGCGAAGCCGTGAACTGGAGCGGCTTTGGGGGCGGCGACCTCCCGATTTTGGCTTATCAGCGCCCCGCCGATTCCGGCAGTCAGACGGCGCTGACAGAGTTTATGGCGGGCGTTCCGCTTATGTCGCCCCCGGCGGAGAATGTCGCGCTGGCGATGGGCGAAATGATGGAGAGGGTGTCGGCATATCAGAATTATGAAAACGCCATCGGATATTCATTCCTGTTCTTCGCGACAGAAATGGCGGCAGCGGATAAAATCAAGCTCCTCGCGATAGACGGCGTCGCCCCGTCCCGGGAAACCGTGGCCGACGGGAGCTATCCCTTCGGCGGCGATTTCTACGCCGTTACGGCGGGGACGGATAACCCCAACGCGAAAATCTTTATTGAGTGGATGCTGTCGGAACAGGGGCAGAGCTTGGTGGAAAAGACCGGGTACACGCCGGTTAGCAAAGATTCCTAAACCAGCCCCTCTTCCGCCGCGATGCGCACGGCGTCGACGGCGTTGCGCGCGCCCAGTTTATTGAATATGCTGCTGACCGAGGAATTGACCGTATTTTCCGACAACGCCTGTTTCGCGGCGATTTGAGAGCGGGAGAAGCCGCCGTACATGTCCTTGAGGATTTCCCTTTCCCTCGCGGTTAGCGACACCTTATGCTTGCGTCCGTGAACCTTCTCATAATCCGTAATCATCAGCGACTGGAACTTCGCGAAGGTCGCCGATCTGCGTTTTACCTCGTTCAGCCACGCCTCGGGTATTCCGCTCCCCTGCCCGCGCAGTGCGGCGGAAGCAAGTGTGCGCATGTCCTTTCCGCGCTCGATGAACGGCGTTATAATGCCGTTAGGGGCGGCGGTTTCGTAGGCTTCGCGCAGGGAGCGCAGCGCGGCGTCCCTCTTCTTCATCTGATACAGCACGCAAGCCTTCATCGCCAGCATCTCCACCCGCCCGTATAAAATGGATTCCCTGCCCTTCATATCTTCAATGTACGCCAGCAAGGGCGGGAAATTCCGCTGAAGATAGTGGACGCGGGCTTTGATTTGATTCCCTGTGTTGTCTATATAGTATGCGTGATTGTAGGGCGAGAACCTTTCCCTGAGCCAGGAGGGAACCAAGTCGGGGCGGCGCAAGGCGCAAAAGTACCATGCAAGCGTCATATCATAGTTAAAATAGTGATTGCAATAGCATTTTATGCCGAGCCGTGTCTTTATTTCCTTCAATATATCTTCCCCGTCTTTATAATCGCCGCGCAGGATCGCCAACCGCAGCTTGTAGAACAGGGCTTTGTGCTCTACCTCGCACAGCTTGTTTTCCCTTGCCTCACGCAGCGAGAGGGTAATCAACGTTTCAGCCTCTTTAAAATTACCCTGGTAAAAATTTAACTCCCCTTGGCATAACGTATCAATCCCGGAAGCCGCCCCGTCAAGGCACTGGGAAACATACCCCACGGCCTTCATTTCGGCGTCTATGTACGCTTGAGGAGCCCCGCCGGCGGGCGAGCCTATTAGGCTTACCCAAAAGCCCAGCGGCAAATCGGCGTATTGATCCCGTTTCGCCGTAGCCTTCGTAAGGCAGGCGTTCATTTTGGCGTAATAACCGTCGAAGTCGTAATGATGGTCGGTCGTGCTCATCAGCGCCCGCAGATTGCCCCAGGCGTAATATATCATGCCCAGCGTCCGGTTTCGGAAGGGGTCGTCCTGATCCAGCGGCATAAAACGCTCCTCATACTTACGCATCAGCGCAAGGGCCTCATCCCATTTCCCAATACGGATAAGTATACGCACGCGTGTAACCGCGAAGCCTTCGATTTTATCGGCAAGGGTTTCCGAGGCGCGTTCCAGGATATCAGCCGCGAGCGCGGCGATATCATAGGACATCTGCACCGGCAGCCCGGCCAGAACCGTAACGATATCCTCAAAATCGCCCACGTTCTCATAATACTTCAGGGCGTCTGTAATAAAGCCGTTTTTCGCGCACCAACCGGCGGCTGCGCGGTATGTCCTGTCGGTTTCCTCCCGGGTGAGGATGTGCTGTTTGGATTGCAGGAACTCAAGGAACAGGTGATGTATCACATAAGCGTTAATGAAGCTGTTGAAGCGTATATACGCGTTTTGACGCTTGAAATCCGCGAGAAGCTCCGTGTCGCCTTCCGCAAGGATGTCTATCAGGTCGGCGGCAAGATGGTCTATCAGCGAGAGCCTGATTTTAAAGCGCCGCGTCTTCTCTGAAACGGCGTCCGATTCCAGCTCCATCATCTTAAAGATATTCTGTTTCATCGCGACGCGCACATACCCCTCATACCCCGGCGATTTCTTCAATGACCGCGCAATGAGGTTCACCGCGATAGCCCAGCCCTTTGTGTCCGCGTAGATGTTGCGCAGGCTATGATCCGGCACGGACAGGCCCTGCAGGGCAAAGAACCGCGCCAGCTCGCTCTCGGTGAAGCAGAGTTCGTCCTCGGTTATAGTGGGGATCACTTCGCGTATCTGTAAATCCTCAATGTTTATCCCCGGCAGCTCGCGGCATATCAGAATAATCGGATTACTGGCGTAGGCGGCGTGAATCGCCCGGGTAAAGAAATGGAGAATGTCCGGATTCGTAATCAGGTGAATGTCGTCCAGCACATATAGATAACGCCTGTCCGGCACGTAACGGTTTCGCATGGCGATATGCAGGTTCAGCTTGTCCTCGGTGTCGGGGAATCCGATGCTTCTGCAATGCTCCAGATACGCCTCGTCCCATCCGTCGAAGTTTTTGACGAATGTGGCCCAGAAACGCGACCCGGCGTTATCCTGCTCGGAAAACTGCGTCCATGTAAAAGGAATCCCGGCGCTGGCGGCAAAGTCATGCACCGCGACGGTTTTACCGCAGCCCGCTCCCGCCAGGACTACCGAGAGCGGATGCGCCGCCGCGTCGGCAAGCAGCGCAGTAACGCGCGGGCGAAGCATATAACCCATGCGTTTGGCATCATGTTTATGGTTTATCATAACATTTCGTCCTTTTTTACCCATATTCGATTTATTATAACATATTTCCTCTCGTTTCAACGATATTTTTGTGATATAATCACAGGGCAATATATTTCAAAAATGTGACGGGTTTTGCGATGTCTTCATACGTTTATTTCGTCCATATTTTTTGTTTTCGTGTCTTGTACGCGACGGATGGCAGTTCTATAATGATATAAACACTTATACAGGAGGTAGATGGCATGGACTTGGCTCGGATTTTACATACGGGCGGGGACAGCGTAATATGGCGGTATCACGCCGCCGCGGAACGGCACTGCTCCCCGGAGCTGGGGGATTATTGCTCATACGGTCTGTACGCTGAGTATAAAGGCGCGTCTGGATGGGAACCAGCCGGTTGCATCCATGACGTTACGACGGACAATAATACCGCCCTGTATATGGCGGAGCTCTTTACCGACAGGCAGCTCTCGGGCGTTCATTTGAAGGATGCTTTGGAGGATATGCTGTAATTTCACTTGAACAGCCCCCCAAGCTGTTGTATAATCATACCAGCTAAACAAGGGAGGACAAACTATGCAGAGTTTCGTACAATACGCCCCGACCGAGATCGTCTTCGGCAAAGGCGCGGAGGACAGGGCGGCGGAGCTGGTAAAGAAGCACGGAGGCTCG
>JAISVU010000115.1 GCA_031271375.1 Clostridiales bacterium
TGTCCGCTGCGGCGTCACTGGGGAACGCAACGCGGAGCCGGTGATCCTTCGCTTTATTGTCTATCTCCGTCTCAAACTCCAAATATCCGCTGTCTCTCCTGAGGGTTACTCTCGTCTTAATCGGTATGTCCACCCGCTCTGTTGAACGCGTGAGCCTGTCCGGCGTAAGCCCGGCGGGTACGCTCAAGACTTGGCTTATCAGCAGCTCGCCCTTTAATGGATTGTTCTCGACGATGTCAACAGTCAGGCCGCTGCCCATACTGACGGCGGCGAAGTCGCCGTACGGCGCTTGGTGGATAAACCCGTCCCCGGCCTCGCCTTCGTCAATGAACGCGTTTAACCCTGAATAAACCTGCCCGGAACGCTTATCCGTTACGGTCAGCGTCCCGTCCGCCTGCACCCGCGCTTCCAGCAGTTCGTTCTCCAGCATGCCCGGCGCTTTGACAATCCCGGACAAAGCGCGGTCATGCATCCCGCCGCCCCGCACCTCCAGCAGCTTTCCGCCCAGCGGCGGCAGGCTGCCCGGATCGATCGTCAATGTGAATATACTGACATGGAGCTGGCCGACAAGCCCGGAAAACGGCACATACCTAAGCAAATAGTCATTTCGGACGCTTAAGACATGCGCCGGAACCTCTTTGCCTTCAAAGAACAAATGGGGCTCGGAGAAGCTGCGGTTAGCCGCGACGATCACTTCGGCCGTTACCGGTTCCCCGCGCGTAACAGGCGAGGGGTTCCGTATCAGCAGACCTTCGTCCGGGCAGTCTGTCATCCTGCGGACAAGCCGCTGTTCCAGTTCATTGCAGATTTCTGTGGCGATATCGTTTATTTTATCATATCTCGTCAAAATTTCCCTGTAACTGGTTTCGCTGTTGGAGCAGCAAAGGCTGTCGTGCGCGTGGTTTTGCAGCAGGATATCCCAAGCCTGTTCATAAGAGGCATATGGCAGGTTATCCTCGCCCAGCGCCGACATCATCGCCATCAGCGGCTCGACCCTCCGCATCATCAGGCGCTCCATCGCGCGGTTATACATCTTAACATCCATGCGGGAGGACTGCGCGCCGGTCAGCACCAGCAGCGAACGCCCGTCCTTGAGTTCCCCGCGGACGGTCACGGGCTCCCTTTCCAGCGAGGCTTCCGTGTCGTCTATGTAGCGGCGGAAATTGCTCTGGAAGGTTTCCGCGTCGGGATAATGTTCGTTGACCTTCGCGATAGCCGCAGGGTGATGCGGGTTCGGACGCATATGGTCCACGCCGTTCATCGCCAGGATATTCGGCGACAGCGAGCGCGGGCGTTCGGCCATTACATAATCCATGCGCTGCGGCATAGAGGGCATTACGATCTTCTGCCCAAAGACGCTGAACGCCTGTTCCTCTTCGCGGTCGGATAGGCCGCACGCGCTTATATAGTGGTTAATCAGGGCGCACGCGCCTACGACGGTTCCGTCCGCGCCTTCCCATCTCATTAAGGTATCGCTGCCCTTTGGCATACCCCGCGCGCCGATCAGATGGGTCATTCCAAACTGCTCCATCATCTGCGGGAGCTGGGTATGGTAGCCGAACTGGTCGGGCTGGTAGTTGATATCGCTCATGCCGCCGCCGTATGCTTCCATGTCCTTGCGCCCTGCCAGAAGGTTTTGAACCTGGGCCTCGCCGCAGGACATATAGGTATTGGGCTGAGTGAACCACGGGCCGATCAGCATACGGCCCTCGCGTATCAGTTTTTCAAGCCTTGGGCGGTTTTCCGGGCGTAAGTCCAGATAATCCCGTATCAAGAGGGTGTGGCCGTCCGCTACAAACCACTCGATATCGTGTTTCTCCATACTGTCGATTAGTCCGTCCATCAGCGGAATTAAGCGGTAACGGTATTTCTCCAGCGTGTAGTACCACTCCCTATCCCAGTGGGTATGGGGGACGACGTGAATTCTGCTCTTTTCCATGTTAGGCATGTCCTTTCTGTTTTGCTAAATTAACGGGCGGTTAGTAACCGCCCCTACGAAACCGGAACCCAGTCCTCCGCCGCGCCTTTTTCCACAAACACGGCTTCGGCGGTTAAGGCGATGCCGTCCAGCGCGCTTTTAGCGACGAGGCGCCCGTTAAACCATGTGAAATCGACGTTGCAGTCCTTGCAGAACATCGCTGCCCTGCCTCGGGCGGCAAGCCGCGTCGCCCCGTTCTCACTAACATAAAACTCCGTATCGCCTGTGACATGATAGACCCTATCCTCTATTATCAGCGTTTTCTGCCTTGCGTTTACGCATATCCTGTCGCGTACAGCTTGCCGCGTTACCGCCTCCGCCTTTTCCGGCATCTTATACGGCCCGAACTTAGGGGCGTACCCGCTTATGCCAAGCCCCTGCATTATTTGATCCAGCATTATTTCTTTCAGGCGCGGGGCGGGATGTATCCCGTCGGCGGCAAGGACGTCGGGCGGCGTCCCCGCTTCTAACTCCTGCCGGATAATCTCGGCGAGGGGAATAAGTTTAAGCCGGTACTCGGCGGCGAGCTGGCGGACTGCGGCGGTCATTTCACGTACGGAGGGCAGAAATCCGTTCAGATTCTCAATCACGCAGTTCCGCTGCATCTCCGGCGTCGCCTCAATCAAGAACGGCTCCATCACCAGCAGTTCCGCCTGTGTTTTGGATAAAAACTCGCCCAGAAGCAGCCTGTAGACGCGCTCGAAGGCGGCGCGGCCCTTGTAGCCGTTCCAAGCGTCGTTTACGCCTATCAGTATCACGATATAGTCCGGCTGAAGCTCTATATCCCCGCTGATACGGTAATAGAGGTTCAGCGGCGTATCGCCCGCGACGCCGGTGTTAAAGACGGTTATACGCTCCCCGGGGTGCAGCGCTTTCATTGCCTCGGCGAACATATGCGGATGGCTTTCACCCAGCGAAGCCAAGTCGGCATAGCTCCGCCCGCCGTCGGTGATGGAATCGCCGGAAAACAGTACGCGGGCATTGGGCACAAGCCCTGTCTTTGTCATAGTATTCCTCTTTTCTCGTCTTAGCCTTTTATCGACCCTATCATAACGCCTTTGGTGAAATGCTTTTGGAAGAACGGGTAGATAAGCGTTATCGGAACCGTGGCAAGCACCATCGCGGCCACCATAATGCTTGTGGAGGTGGCGCCCCTCATTTCAGCCGCTATCTGTGCCGCGCCGCCGCCGCTGCCGCCTTCGTTGGATTCTACCAGGGATTGCAGATACTGGGCCGAGAATATTACCTTTGAAAACAGATAGGCCAGCGTGTTTAAACCCTCTTTGCGGGTGTAAAGCATCGTATCCATCCAGGAGTTCCAGTGCCCGACGGCAGTGAATATCGAAATGGCGGCGATGACGGGCTTTGAGACAGGCAAAATGATGCGGTAGAATAGCGTGACATGGTTCGCGCCGTCCAGCATCGCGGATTCCTCCAGCGAGGCGGGGATCTCCCGGAACGAGCCCATGAATATTATGGCGTAGAACATGCTGAACAGCCCGGGCAGGATATACACAAGGAAATTGTTATACAGCCCGATATTCCTGATGAGCAGGAACGAGGGGATCATGCCGCCCGAAAAGAACATAGGGATCATTGCCAAAGTCATGTACAGCTTCCGGAATCGTAAATGGTTCTTGCTCATCGCGTATCCGAACATGGAGCACACCATCACCGACAGGGTTGTGGCGATTCCGGTGCGCAAAACGCTCATTACGGCGGCCATGCCAAACCCCTCGGCCCTCAGCGCCCTAGAGTAGTTGTCCATCGTGAAAACCCGGGGCAGGAAAAACAGCCCCTCCCTTGTAGCGTCGCGCCCGTCGTTAAACGACAGTACGATACAGTTGTAGAAGGGATAGATAAAGAAGATCATCAGTATCACCAGCGACACCATTACCGCCGCGCCGAAAATGGCTTCGCTGGGGCGCTGTTTAATCTTGTTCGGATTGCGTTTAAAGATTGATAATTTCGTCATAACAGCTCCCCCCTTAAAATAGTCCCGAATGCTTTGTGAGACGTTTGACAATGAAGTTGCCGCCCAGCAGCAGGATCATGCCTGTGATGCTGGTGAGCAGCCCGACGGCGGCGGCGTAGGAAAAACGCCCGTCTAAAAGGCCGACGTCGTATGTATAGGATTGCAGTATCATGCTGCGCGACGCGTTGCTGGGATTGCCCAGCATATAGCTCACGTCAAAGTTGCCGCCGATGATGCCGCTTATCTGCAGGATAAACAGAAGCGATATAGTTCCGGCAATCGAGGGGATCGTAATCAGGCGAATGCGCTGGAAGCGGCTCGCGCCGTCAATGATGGCGGCCTCGTACTGCTCCTGGTCTATGCCGGAAATGGCCGCGATATATATAATAGCCGAGAAGCCGATCCCCTTCCACAGCTCCAGCATAAGCGTAATGCCCCAAAACATATTGGCTTCGGACAAAAACGAAATCGGTTCCTTAATGAGTCCTATCGTTTGAAGGAAGGCGTTGACCCAGCCCGTCTGCGTCGACGTCCAGATAGGCACCACCGCGCACACCACGGCCCAGGACACAAAATAGGGATAGTAGCTGACTGTTTGAAAGAAGCGCCGCAGCTTGCTGGAGCGCACTTCGTTGAACAGCAGCGCCAGTATAATCGGCGCTGGGAACAGCAGCGCCATGCGGAACAAACTCAGCCCGACGGAGTTGAACAGGGAACGGTGGACAAAGATATCGGTTAGGATGCTCCTAAAATGCTTCAGCCCTACCCAGTCGCTGCCGAATATGCCCTTGTTGAACGTGTAATCCTTAAACGCGATGATGATACCCGGCATTGGGCCGTAAGCAAAGATAATGAGAACGATTATCGCCGGCAATACCATCAGCTGCAAATCCCACTGGCGGACGACGGCATACTTTAAATTTTCTTTTAGATTGAACTTATTCGCTTTTTTCTCCTTTTTCAAATCATTTCCCTCCTCCTGACGGTCGGTTATTGGTTTATCATAGATTGCGGGTCAGGCCCGCAATGACATCATAGCAGCGAACACCGTTCCCGCTGTTAAGAAAGAAGGGAAGAAGCCCTTGACGAATCCAGCCCCTTCCCCTCAGTCAAGAAAGAAGGTTGTTATTCAGCTGTAAAACCTCTGCCCTGCCACTTGATATAGTTGGCGGTGTAATAGTCTTCCAGCGATTTGATGTCCAGCGCTTCGGCCTGGGAGACGAAGTTCGCGAATTCGGCCTCGAACTCCGCGTCATCGTCGGCGGTGATAATAGCAATCTGGGCCTCGCCGGTAAGCTGCATAAACTGATCGTACTTCATGCGCACGTCGTCGTCTTTGATGGTCTTGCTCAAATCGAACAGACGCTCGTTTTTCAAGTAAGGCGCAACGAGATTGGCGTTGTAGAGTTTAACGGGGTAGATGCCCGTGGGGGACTCCATAGCCATTGAATAGCCGGTGGTAAACCAGGAGTGCGTCTGGTTATTGGGGCCGTACTTCTTGGACATTTCCGACCAGCCGAATTCATTCTGGTAGTCCAGAAGGCTCTGCATCCAGCGGACGCCGCCGTCTTCAACGTATTCGAACGCGACGCCTTCGAGGCCGAAGCGGTTGTTGAGCGCGGCTTCGTCGCTGTACTCAAAGGCAAGGTATTCGATGGCGCGGGCTACGTTCTCCGAGTCTTTGCTGATGAAGACCGCCGTGTTTCCGCCCAGGTTGGCAATGTCGTTGTATCTCAGTTTAAGGTCGTCCCTGCTTACGCCTTCGGCCATCGGTGCGAGTACCGGCAATACCGGGCCGCTTAACTCGGAGCCACCGACTATTTTGCTGAACCATTCCCAGTCCTGACCAACATAGGCGAACAGGTTGGCGGTTTCAAGAGCGGTCCACTGGTCTTCTGTTGACATGCCTAAGGTTGTGTCGGTTAGGCTTCCGTCCTGATACAGAGTATTGAGGAAACGCATGGCTTCTTTGTATCTGGGGTCGCGAAGGCAGAGCTGCAATGTGTTGGAGCCGTCGTCCCAGAGCCAGCTCTGGCCGCCGTAGCAGCGGTAAATGAAGTTGATGGTATCGGTCGCCTGATCCCACATTAACCGCATCGGCATAAACGGGGAAGTGACTTCCGGGAACTTCTCGCGGCAGTCCAGCAGGTACTGGCGCAGGTCGTCTAATGTATTGATTTCGGGGGAGCCCATCTGCTCATAGTATTTCTTGTTGAGGCACAGCGTCTGGTCGCCGCCGGATATGGCTTTGTCCTCGCGGCTGTTCACAAGCTCCAGAATCCGCTCGCTGTCCGCAAACCAGTCGGCGGTGCGGTACAGGTGGCCGTCGTCCTCCTGAAACACTTCATACAGTCCGCCCGGAAGTAAATCCAGGAACGCAGGGAAATATTCCTTCGCCACCTCGTCCAGCGGCAGCACGTATCCCTGCCGGATAAGGTTGTTTACGATGGTGCCGAATCCGTTGGTAACGATAAGGTCGGGCAGCTTCTCGCCGCTGGCCAGCATCAGGTTCAGCTCCTCGCCGGTGGCGGTCGTGGCGTGCGTCGCGTCAATCGTAACGCCGACGGTTTCAGTGATCCACTGGCTCACCATGTCCTGACCCCAGCCATACCCCTCTCCACTATGCGGCCAGTCGATATAGGCCGTCAGGGTTACGGGATCCGTGCTGAACTCAACGCCGCTCAACGTGACTGTACCGCCTGCCGGAGCTTCCTGGGCCGGTGTGCCGCCTTCAACGGGGGGCGTTGTGCCGTCTCCGTTACAGCCCGCGGCCGCAGCCACGAGGAGAAGGCACATAATCAGCGCCGCGATCTTTTTAACGCGCGTGATCGGGTTTCTCATTTCCTTCACTCCTTTTTTGTTTGAACTGCCGTTCTGCAATATTACACAAATAAATTATAAATGTAACGTTGCACGTTGTCAATACCCATTTTAAATTTATTTGCAAAACTTCAATATTTCCTGATACATAAAAATATCAACCAAATAAAATCATAATGCAACGTTCCATAATGCCATAATGTATACGGTACTTTTTGGAAGTTTTGATGTTTTTCTTGAAACATTCTTGAAGGTGTGATACACTTCTTTTGGAAAGGTATGGGAGATAAATGGTTACTATAAAAGATGTCGCGAGGCACGCCGGGCTTTCGCCGTCATGCGTTTCCAAATACTTCAAAGAAAAGAACAGCGTGAGGGAAAACTCCCGTCTGCGTATTGAAGAAGCCGTTTGCGCGCTTAAATATGTCCCCTCCGACATAGCCCGCTCCCTCAGGGGTAAGCGCAGCAACGCCGTAAAGGTATTGATGCCGGTTATCACGCGCCCGTTTTT
This sequence comes from Clostridiales bacterium, assembly GCA_031271375.1. Classification (GTDB taxonomy): domain Bacteria; phylum Bacillota; class Clostridia; order Lachnospirales; family WRAX01; genus JAISVU01. The sequence continues at coordinate 7,285 of JAISVU010000115.1, forward strand.
TGCCGAGGTGTTTGAGTATCTCCGCTTGCCCTTTTCCAAAGCCGGTTATAACCTGCTTTTGCAGACTATAACCGACGAAGGGGCATTTTATCCCCAGGACTTTGTTTTCGCCGACGGCGTAATCGTGGCGTTCCCCGACGACGACAGCGTTATAAACCGGCTGGCGGATATCCTCGAAGGAACGGGGAAGCCGCTTGTCGCTCTGCTTGGACATCAAAAGGTTGAGAACTGCATTACCGTTTCCGCGGATATATCGCAGGGCATGGCCGAGGCCGCTAAATACCTTTTGGCCTCCGGATGTGAACGCATCGCTTTCATCGGCGGCACCGTCGAAAGTTCGCCTTCCAACGAGCGCTTCCGGGGGTTTACCTCCGTCGTCCCGCCCGAAGCGCAGTACGCCATATACAGGCGAGACTTCTCCCTAGAGTGGGGCCATACCGCCGCGCAGCGTATGTATGATTCGGGAAAGCTGCCGGACGGCGTGCTCTGCGAAAACGATTCCATCGCCGCTGGCGTTATCCGCTGCTTTTTGTCAAACGGCGTCAAAATACCCGGCGATGTCGCGGTTATCGGTTTCGACGATACAATCATCGCGGATATGTACTGGCCTTCGATAACCTCCGTTTCTATACCGATAAAAGAAATGTCCGAAACAGCGGTAGGAATACTCCTGGACGCCATAAACGCCAAGCCAGTCAGCAACCGGTCCTTTCAAAGCGCGCTTGTCGTCCGCGAATCTTCGTAAGTAAATAATGTGGCAGACACGGCGACAAAACCATAAATGACAATCCAATTGCCTCATAATAGCTAAATATGGTTACTGACATATGATTTATCGCGAAAAAAGATTTTGCTGCGCTTGCCCCGCGTCTAGCGATACCTCTATAGCCGAATCTCTACGAGACTGCCTATTGCCATAGAATCCGCTGTGACCTCGCAATCGAAAGCCATAGCCGATACCCCCGCATGAACCGCCTCGGCCAGAGCCGCGCCGAATTGCGGGTGCGTCTTATTGTTCGGAGTGAAATAATCTACGGGCTTCATTTGTATTACGAACACGGCAAAGGCGTCATATCCGCCAGCCGCGCACCGCGTCAACTCGTTTAAATGCTTAACCCCGCGTTGGGTAGGCGCGTCGGGAAACAGAGCCACGCCGTTATCTTCAAGGGTTACGCCCTTTACCTCAATAAACGCTTTTCGTTCTCCGGCTTCCGCGTAAAAATCAAGCCTTGAACCTCCGAACCTAGATTCCGGTTTAATCAATGTTATTCCGGGCATGAAGCCCCCGGCCATCAAATACTCGCCAAAGGCGCGGTTAGGGGCTTGACTGTCCATGTTAATCAGCCGTTCTCCTTTATAAACCGATACCAGGTCATACTTCGTGGAGCGTCTTGGGTTCACCGAGCGTTCCACAAAGACGGTCGCCCCTGCCTGGAGAAGATCCGCGCAGCGCCCCGTGTTTTTTACATGGCATATCTCAATACCGCCGTTAATTTCAACCTCGGCGATAAAGCGGTTTGGCCGACGTAGGAATATTCCCTTGTGTATGTCTTTATAGACCATTCGCCGCTTCACTCCATTATACATCTACTTTTTGAAAATGTTTTTCATTTTGGCGGCAATGCGGTTTACCCGTTCGCTGTCGTCAATAAGCCGGGAATTTCCGTCTTCGTCAAACACGACCGCCGAGCCTTCCCTTGCGCCCTCCGGCAGAAGCGAACGGATTATTTCCCTCCGGCTGCCGTCCTCGGTTTCGCAAACGGCAATGTCCCCTTCAAAACGGTCAACGATGTATTTCATATATCCATCCCGCCTCAGCGCTTGTCAGTTTCTATATTAAGGTTCACGCCGTCCGTGCTAATAATAACGGTTCCGTTTAAGTCGGTACGGTAAATATCTATACCCGCGTCATTGAGCTTTGAGAGGATTTCTCTGTGCGGATGGCCGTAGCTGTTGTCCGCTCCGAGAGAAATGACGGCGATTTCCGGTGATACAGCCTGAAAAAACTTGTCGCCTGTAGAGGACGAGCTTCCGTGATGGCCGACTTTAAGCACGACGGCTCTTACATCAAAACCGGCGTGGAGTATTTGTCCCTCAACTACCGTTTCGGCGTCTCCCGTCAGCATAAAAACCTTTCCTCCGCATGTGACCTTTAATACGATGGAATCATTGTTAAGGTTGTCCTCCGATTTTTCAAAAGGCGCGAGAACCGTAACCTCGGCGTCTCCAAACATGAAAGAATCGCCCGGCTCCGGCGTTTCCGCGAAAATGTTTTTATCCCCAACCGCGTCAAGCATATTTTCAAAAACTTGAGTGTTGGCTTGAGCGTCCGGCATAAGGACGCGGCCTACGTCAAAGTTTCTGATAACCTCAGCCATTCCGCCGATGTGATCGCTGTGCGGATGGGTTGCCACAACCACGTCTATTTGAGAAAATCCCCGTTCTCTTATGTAATCCGAAACTACAGAACCGTATTCGCGCTCCCCGGCGTCTATCAGCATTGTTTCGTCGTTGTACGAGAGAAAAATGCTGTCGCCTTGCCCTACGTCGATAAAGCTGACATAAAGCGTTCCGTCAACGGGTCTGACAACCTCAAACAAAGAACGCCATTCGGGGAAAAAGTAGTTTAATGCGAAAAGCAACAGTAATCCAACAAGCACGGCCAACATTTGCTTGGGCGAGCTTGGGCTTTGGCGTCCCGTTCTTTTGCGGGACGGATTGCGGCGGGTTGTTGTTTTTCTGGCAGCCACGAAAATATCTCCTTAGCCGTTTATCTTTGGGTTTATTCTACTTCCCCATTATTAAGATTAAGGCTTGTCCGTCTAAGCATCTGTCAATGTCCGAGCCTTATTTATGATTGAAAGAATACCGTATTTTGTCGAATTAGTCAAGCTGGATAAATAAGCTGTACTTTTTATCTGACTTTTGGTATATTTTAGAAACGCAATTCTTAATAACCTGTGTTTATTGGTTTCGTCAGCTATGACAGTATTAATGACAACAACTTAAGCTTATAAATGCGGCTTTAGGTTGAGGTTGACTTTATAAACGGTTTAAAGTTTCTAGGGAACGAACGCTTGGGCCTAACAGGCGAAACAACCCGGGCCAGAGTTCTAATGACATCGTCCATCTCCCAAGCAGTGAGCAAGGGGTGTCCGCACAATGCTGCGAATATAAAGCGGTCACGCAAAGTAATAATGAGGTCGCTGGTACGGGCGAGGTTAAGATGCTTAGGGTTTTTGTCTTTTTGGCGGACGAGGACTTCGTTGTTCGCCTCATGCTGAAAGACGGCGACGGAATTGATCAGAACCATGCTTGCCCAAAAGTCCTGGCGAATACTGTTGGGGGGAATTTCTCAAACATATCAGCGGACGGGTAGCCCCGGTCAACGGTAATGATGGATTTCGCCGCGATTTCCGGCAGCTCGCCGGTCAGGAAGTCCATGTGCTTCTTGCACTGCTCACGC
>JAISVU010000164.1 GCA_031271375.1 Clostridiales bacterium
AAGAGGACGCCTTCGCTAAAGGTGTTCAGCCGGCTTGTCCACGCTCTGGATATCTCAGCCGACCGAGTTCTCGATCCTCTCCGCCACGAACGCGCTCTGGAGCATGAGCAATTCTACTATGGATATCTGGCTCTGGACGAAAAATTTCAACGGGTTATGCAAAATGTCCTGCGGGCGCTGCAGGATGATGCGCCTGAAAAACAAGGTTGACCGGGCAAACGGGCGGTTCCACACACCGCCCGTTCCCCATGCGGGGGAGAGGCTACGGCTCCTTGTTTATCAGCAGAAAAGCAAAGGGCCGACAATCGTAATGCAAACGATTATCGGCTCTGCGTCTCAGGCTATGCGCCTTTTGCGTCTGGCTCTCTAATCACGATCATTTTCGATTCTCGGACATTCACCAGATTTTCCTGCCCGCACTTTGGGCAGAACAGCGGAAAATTGATGAGCGTCGTGTCCCGCCGTATCCGCGTTCGGGTCTTGCCCCTGCAAATCGGGCACAGGAGCCATTCTCCTTTATTCGTGACATTCACCCTCTTTCAAGAACGTGCTACCGGTTGATACTTGGTTTGCATATGCGGGCCACCTCCGCCTACCCAACTATTTCGCTATCATCCTTCTGAAAGCGGTTTCTGTATCTCACATCGTAAACATAAGAAAGAGAATAACCCACGATTTTCTGATGTCCCGATTCGTCAACAAGTAAGCCGCACCAAATAGAAACCCATTCAAAGTAGAAATCACTCCGTTGGCAACATCAAAATACCCCCTGCTGATGAGGTGCGCGGCTCCCCAAGTAAGTCCGCAAATAATACCGCCCCAAGGAATATTTTCTTTCTTTGTCCATATCTCAAACGCTTTTTGCCCAAATACAATAATAAGTAAAAACATCCCGGTTTCAACGATATAATAGAGATGCTGGAATAAAAACTTCGGGATACTGTTTTTCGACTGAAATTCTCCGATAATCTTGAATGTGCCCCAATCCAGATAACTCATCGTCACCGATAGAGCAACGCCAAACAATGCTGCGACGAGTTGCCAACCCTTCATACTGTCGCCTTTAACAAATATATCAAAATTTAGCTTGTTCCTCGCTGCACGAATAAGCAAAAAACCTACAATTATCCATGTTACACAAGTAATAACCCAATGAATGAGGCTTTGAAATGCGCTGTAGTCACGCCAGGATATGTTGCCGAAAACAAACGGCTCCCATCCGTACATATGTATAACCTCTGATGCTAATCCGAAAAACGCGCCCAATGAAAGCAACAAATACTTCCAGCCCGATTTCCTGACGACACCGTTATTTGACATATCCATTTTCCCTGCTTAACTCCTTTAATCCAGTAGTATCATATAGCCACAGTTCCCGCCGAGCCGTCCACCGTCACCATCTGTCCGCTTTGAATCATCCGTGTTGCTGCTTTTCCAGTTTGGCTTTGCGTTCTGGTCTTGCCCCTTCAAGTCGGGCACAGGAGCCATTATCCTTTATTCGTGACTTTCACCCTCTTTCAAGAACGTGCTGCCGGTTGATACTTGGTTTTCATATCTTCTCCAAACAACACACATAATCGCCCCTATCAAAGCCACCGCCGCCATTGCGATATACGGCAGATCAATGTTACTGTCATATATGTACCCCGACAAGAGCGGCGCAATAACCTTGCTCAAATTCCCAGTCATACTGGCAAGCCCCATTAGCGTTCCCTTTTGTTGGTCGGCCACTTTGGAAAGGCTGGCGTTCAACGTGGGTACGGTAATCGCGGATGTTGCCGCAAACAAGCCCATTACCGCCAGCATTCCGGCAAATCCTGCCGCAAAAATCACCGACAAGCTTACCAGCGCTTTACCGATCATTCCTGTAAGAATCAGAACCTTGTCGCCCATCCTTTTTTCCAGCGGGCCGGTCAAAAAAACCTGAATAACGATCAAGACGCCCGCCACAACCATCCAGAGTATTCCGACTTGACCGGCAGTAAAGCCGAATTTCTCGACAACATATAGACCGGTAACTCCCTGTAACCCGGTTTGACAGAAATGCGCTGCAAATATGATTATCAGAATGATTCCTGCCGGGCCCAAAAGTGTGGTTTTTATGTAGGTTATATTTAGCGAACCCTTTTTATTGGACAATACCGAGCGTTCCAGCGACTCCGGCAGCAGTGTCACAATCAGCACAAAGGCGACCATAGCGGCTCCCGCTCCCACAAAGAAAGGCAGCGCGAGGGAATAGGCCGCGAGTGCACCGCCGATAAGCGGCCCGATAATGACGCCGACGCTCATGGCGGCTCCAAGCCGGCCCATATTTGCGCTTCTTTCTTCCTCAATGCTACAATCGCCTACATAGGCCAAAGACGCGGCGGATGATGCTGATGATAGAATTCCCGACAAGCTGCGGGCAATAAACAGCGCCCAAAAGGATGAAGCCAATCCAAACAGGAACAGGCTGACGGCATAGCCTATCATACCGACGCCGATAACCGGCTTTCTTCCGATTCGGTCGGACAGCGCCCCCCAAAAAGGGGCGCATATCGTTTGCGTCAGCGCATATACGGCAGTAAGCCATCCAAGCTCGCGGCCACCCGCGCCGAGGTTCTCCATATAGAAGGGCATCACGGGCAGGATAAGGCTGTAGCCCAGCGCAATTACAAAAGTGGCGAGCTTCAGCGCAAACATCGGTTTCCTAGTCATCGATGGTCACCGTCCCCGCCATGCCGTCCACCGTCACCGACTGTCCGCTCTTAACCATGCGGGTCGCCGTTTGCACGGCCATCACAGCGGGGATGCCATACTCGCGGGCGACAATACTGGAGTGGCTTAACGGGCCGCCGATGTCCGTGACCACCGCGCTTGCGGAGGTGAACAACGGCGTCCATGCCGGCGTTGTGGTGACGGCGATTAATACGCTGCCCG
>JAISVU010000277.1 GCA_031271375.1 Clostridiales bacterium
TGCCCGTCGTGGTTTCAGTCAGCGTGTAGCCGCCGTCGCTTTCAACGACAACGCCGTCAGCCGACACATCGTAGTTGTCAATAAGCGCAGTAGCGCTAACCTGACCGTCGGCGGCGACATTGACCTTAGCAACAATGGGCGCGCCCAAAGAAGCAAAGTCTACGTCGTATGTACCCGCGATGGCCGCCACGCCTCCCTCGGTCACTGGCTCGGGTGACGGGGGCTCAAGCTCTGTCGCCTCCGGTTCCGCAGTGGGTTCCGGTTCCGCTTCAACGGTGGGCTCCGGCTCAGGTTCCGCAGTGGGCTCCAGGGTCGGGGCAACTGTCGCTGCCGGCGTTGGCGTCGGGGCGGGTTTCTTTTCGCATCCGGTCACGGAGAGCACTAAGCAAACCGCAAGAAGCGCCGCTAAAAATCTTCTTTTCACAGATAAAACTCCTTTCAATAAAAATATATTTTTACGCCTGTAAGCGTGAAAATACGATCCGGCCCGCGTTTTACCCGGTTATATTATGAATAAAAAACGCGGTGAGGCTTGTAACTGGATGAAGCGGCAGTGAAAGGCGCGGGACATAATTTCCCCTAGCTACAACTATACTAGGGAATAGAGAAATTGTCAAGAGAAATAACAAAAAACAAAGCGGCTTTACATGATTTTTAGTTATGTTTTTCCTTGACATTTTTTACGCTATGTGTTTAGCTATATATTATCCACAACGGGTCATTTTGCCCCGATTATAATGGATTCGGTGGGATGCGCGGGCCGTCCGGGCCGTTTTGCTTGACCGTCAAAAATAACGGCTGCGGCATATTCCCGGCTTCATTTGGCAAAATCTCCGTGTATTAACAAGGATGTGAGCGGATTGGCAAAGCGAGGCGCAGGCATATCCGAGGCGGCCTTTAGGACAGGTATCTTGGCCCTGGGCCTTGCCGCGGGCGTGATCCTGTTAATAAATTTATCAAGGGCATTAGGCGTCTACGCGATTTTCGCCTATATTATATTAACGTCGTCCGGTTTGGTTTGCCTGCGTATATTAACGCCTTTAGGCAAGGACAGCGCGTCATGGGTAATATATATGCTGTTCGCGCCGGTCTTCTGGCTAATGCCGTTCTTTATATGGGGCAGAGGTAACATAACATATAAACGCCGGGAAAAACTAGAAAGAGCGGAAAATAAATATATTGCCCATAAGTTTGATGACGAAGAAGGCTTGTTATCCGAAACGCTGCGTTTAAGCGCGGCGTTTCCGCAGGCGGGACTGACTGTAAAACTCCTTTACGATACGGGTTTCCCTGCCCGGCCGCACACATCATACAGGTATTATCCCAATGTTAAAACACTGTATGATGACGTCCTGGCAGATTTAAAGAACGCGGAGAGCTATGTGTTTATTGAGGAAAATAAGGTTCAAACGGGGCCGTTGTGGGATAGGATAAAGATCGTCTTGATTGAGAAAGCCGCTCAAGGCGTCGAAATAAGGATATTAACCGGCGCGGGAGGCGAGGGCGAGATAGGAGAAAATATCTTTCGCGAGCTTGATGTTCATGGAATAAAAGTAATAAAACTAAAAAAAAATACGTCAATTTTTAAACGCTTAATGCCGGACTCACCAGAGAATCGCGGGTTTATCGTTATTGACGGCGTCATCGCTTATTCGGGGCCGTCCTATATACCCGGGGGAGGAGCGGGCGCGAACTTTCAAGACGCGGGTATACGTTTGACAGGCAGGGCTGCGTGGGGCATGACTGCGGCTTTTATGGCGATGTGGGAGGTTAGGAGCGGCGAAACGCAAGATAATAATATCGGGGTACATGAACCAAAGAAAGAAAAAAAAGCGGCTGACAGCGGTTTTGTGCTGCCATTCATCGATAAGCCCGGTAATCAAGGAAGGAGCATCCTTCAAGCAATCCAGTTAAGGCTCATAAGCGGCGCGTCCCGGTTTATCTACATATCATTGCCGCTCCTTAAAACGGACAGGGCTTTAGAAGAAGCGATTATAAACGCGGCTTGCTTAGGAGTAGATATCCGTATTATAATCACCGGCAGTGACAGAAAGATAAACATATCGGCCAGCAGGGGTTCATACTCACGATTACTTGCCGCCGGGGTGCGGATATTTGAGCATGACTTGAATAACGCGGGTGTGACTGCTTGCGCCGTTTTGTGTGATAATGAACAGGCGGTGATAGATTATTCCACCGCGATTACGTCCGCCTGTTCGTACGGCAACGCGGTATGGCTCTGCGGCGTCGCCCGTCTCAAGGACATAGAAACGAACTTTGAGCTTATGCTTGACTCCAGCGTGGAAATACGCCCGGAGATCTGGAAAAACAGTTCCGCATTAACTAAGATATCGTGTCTGCTTGTCAAGGGGTACCAGGGCCTGCTGTAAAAGACTGGCGGCTTAAGCCGCCTAAAGAATTGGTTGCTTAAGCAACCTTGAAGTTACGACTGAAAGTCGCCGTCCTCGATACTAAAATCCTTCAAGTCATCTCTTTCTATCGTGTCTTCCATGTATTTTCGGATAATGTCAATCGTAATAGTGCCAATCGTAGCGCAAAAGTAACCCCTTTCCCATAAATGCTGCCCCCAATAACGGTTTTTGAGTTCCGGGAATTCATTTTGGATTAGACGTGACGATCTCCCTTTCAGTATTTGCGCGATATAACTAGGAGCAAGATTCGTCGGACAGGAGATTAAAATACGGACATGATCTTTACCGACGGATCCGCTGACAATACTTATCCCTTTAGCTCTGCAGCTTTGAGATATAAGTTCCCGTACCCTGGACGCAATCTTATCTATCAACACCTTGTGTCTGTGCTTTGTCATCCATACAAAATAATATTGAATATTGTGTATTGTATGGCTTCCATGATCGTAATCCGTCATGCCAATCCGTTCCCCTTCCGCAGGATAACCGGTTGCTGGCGGCTTTCAGCCGCCTTGTGAGCACTCCGCCTTTAAGGCGGAGGTGGTTATGTGTCGCTGTCCAGAATCACTGTAAACGGCCCGTCGTTGTCTAAACTGACGGTCATATGCGCCCCGAATACCCCGCTCTGGACATGAGAAAACAACCCCTTGCATATCTCTACAAAATGACAATACAACCCCTTAGCCAAGTCAGGAGAGCCCGCCAGCGTGAAGCTGGGGCGGTTTCCCTTATGGCAGTCGGCATACAATGTAAACTGTGATATTACCAGTATCTCGGCATTAATATCGGATGAGGAAAGA
>JAISVU010000380.1 GCA_031271375.1 Clostridiales bacterium
ATCATGTGCGGCATCCTGCGCCCGGACAGCGGGGAGTGCGTTATAAACGGTTATGTGCCGTGGAAGAGCCGGGCCGAGTATGTGCGGGGTATAGGCGTAGTCTTCGGCCAGCGTTCCCAGCTTTGGTGGGACGTGCCGGTGGCGGACTCATTCAGGCTGCTGAAGGATATCTATAAAATCGACGCCGCCCGGTATATGCGCAGCTTGGATAGGCTCACGGGGCTTCTTGGCATTGAAGAAGCCCTGCGAACCCCGGCAAGGCAGCTGTCCCTGGGGCAGCGTATGCGCTGCGAGTTCGCCGCGTCGCTGCTGCACGAGCCGGACATCCTGTTTCTGGACGAGCCTACGATCGGCCTCGACGCGGTATCGAAGCTGGCGGTCAGGCAGTTTATCAAGGACATCAACGCCGAACGCAAACTCACGGTTATCCTCACAACCCACGACATGCGGGATATCGAAGCCCTCACGAACCGGATTATCTTGATAGGCAGGGGCCGGATACTGAGCGACGGGACATTGGACGCGATAGTCAACCGTTACGGGGAGGAGAAAGGGCAGATTGAAGAAGCCGTGGCCGCGATGTACCGCGAGATGGAAATAGAATGAGGCTATTTTACTCCGTTTTCCTTATGCGCTTTAAGACCGGGCTCCAGTACCGCGTCGCGGCCCTCGCCGCTATGGGGACCCAATTCTTTTTCGGGTTCATGTTTATTATGATCTACCGCGCGTTCTACAAAAACGCCGCCGCAGACCCCGGTATCCCGCTGGATCAGCTGGTGTCGTACCTGTGGCTTAACCAGGCCTTCTTGTACTGGGTCGCCATCTGGGTGCAGGACCGGGAAACAATGGATATTATACGGTCCGGCGGCGTGGCATACGAACTGGCCCGGCCTTTAAACCTTTATACGCTGTGGTTCGCGAAATTTGTCGGCCAGCGGGTTTCCGGCACGTTGCTGCGTTTTCTGCCTATAATCACGGTGGCCTTTTTTCTGCCGGAGGGCTTTCGTCTGCTGCCGCCTGTGAGCGTCCCAGCCTTTTTAACTTTCTTCCTTTCGCTGGTATTGGGCCTTATAATCGTCGTGTCATTCGTGCTGCTTATATATATGACTGGGTTTTATACCCTGTCTTCATCGGGGTTTTTGAGCTTCGCCCTGTTCTTTTCCGATATCTTCACGGGGCAGTATGTGCCGCTGGCGCTGATGCCCATTAACCTTCAGCCGGTTTTCTACGCCCTGCCCTTCGCCTATATCAGCGACTTTCCGTTCCGGGTTTATACCGGCAGCGTGGCTCTGGGGGAAGCGGGCCGTGGGCTTTTAATCCAGCTGGGCTGGGCCGTTGCGCTGCCGCTTCTTGGCTATTTTGTATTGAATAGGGCATTGAAGCGGGCCGTCATCCAGGGAGGTTGATATGGGCTTATACCTAAAATATCTCTCAATGCACATAAAGTCCGCGATGGAATACCGGGTTTCTTTTATGTTTTTATTCATTACGGCGCTGCTTAACCCGCTGGGCAACCTGGCCGTCGTGTGGTTTATGTTCTGGCGTTTTGACAATATACTGGGCTGGCGCATGGACGAGGTAATGTTGGTTTTCGGCCTGACATATATCGGCTTTAGCCTGGCTGAAGTCTTCGGGCGCGGGCTGGATTTATTCGACCGCCTTATAAGGCTCGGAACCTTCGATAGGATGCTGGTGCGGCCCCGGTCTATAGTATTACAGGTCTTAGGCTCGGAGTTTGAGATAACGCGGATCGGCCGGTGCGCCGTCGGGGTGTGGGCGCTTGTTAGCGCGTTAGATAGCCTGGATATATCCTGGAGCACGGGCAAGGCGGCGGCATTAGCCTTCGCCGTTGTGGGTTCTTTCTGTGTCTTTGTCGCGATATTATTCCTGCGCGGCGCGTTCTGCTTTATTACTGTAGAGGGGATGGAACTGACCAACATCCTCTTTGACGGAGGAAGGGAAACGGCGCGTTACCCGATAAGCATCTACGAAAAGGGCTTTGCCTTTTTCTTCACGTTCATAGTGCCATTCGCCTGCGCAAACTACTACCCCGCGCTGTATATCATGGGGAAAGCGGCGGCCTTCCCCGCCGCGCTGGCCCCCGCAGTGTGCGCCGCCTTTTTGGCGGTTTGTATGCTGCTGTTCCGTGCCGGGATGGGGAGGTACGCGTCGACGGGGTAATTTTATATATTATTTAGTCTTGCAAAAAAATAATTTATAATGTATCATATATTCAAGTTGAAGGAGGACGAATATCATGGCAATAGTACGAAAATCAGACATTCTGCTCGAAACGGGGACGAACGAGCTGGAAATCCTTGAATTTACGATAGCTAACCAACACTTCGGCATAAACGTATCAAAGGTGAAGGAGATAACGCAGACCTTCGCGATAACGCCGATGCCGAACGCAAGCCCTTTTGTGGAAGGGATATTTAAGCCGAGGGAAGAGCTGGACATCCTCACCCTTATCAACCTGGGGGCTTATCTGGGCCTGCCGGAATCCGAGCATCCCGAACGGGATATCTACATCCTCACGAACTTCAACAATAAAAACAGCGCTTTCCATGTACACACGGTGGAGGAAATACACCGCATAACCTGGGAGCGCATAGACAAACCGGACTCCACGATATACGGCGGCGCGGACGGTCTCGCCACCGGGATAGCCCGTATCGCGGGGAAGCTGATAACCATCATAGACTTCGAGAAAATCCTCGTCGAGATCGGTTACAACGTCGGCCTGGGAACAGCGCAGCCCTCTATGGACGGCCGTCACAAGGTCTATAAGCCCATTTTGGTATGCGAGGATTCGAACCTCCTTGAACGCCTGCTTACTGATTATCTGGAAAAGTCCGGGTTCACGAACATCATCAACTGCGGCAACGGTAAGGAAGCCTGGGATCTGCTGCTTGAATACAAGAAGACCGACTTGCCGATAACCGACCATGTAAGCTGCGTCGTCACGGATATAGAGATGCCGATGATGGACGGGCACAGGCTTACCAAGCTCATCAAGGACGACGAAAAACTCCATAAGCTCCCTGTAATTATCTTCTCGTCGCTGATTAATGACGATATGCGCTATAAAGGTCAGCAGGTAGGCGCGGACGCGCAGCTCTCCAAAGCGGATATCGAGATGCTTGTAACGACATTGGATAAGTATATTGGATAGATTGACCCCAGTGCGCAGGCTTTACACGGAAAAGCGGGCCGGGTCCGGCGGGCAGGCAATGCAGGGATCCCTCCTGTCGGATATAACGGATTTTCTGGGTATAAGAACCGCCTCAGGGATTAGAGAACTAATCAGGTATGACGTGCAGGGCCTTACGGATCAGGAATTCCTGGCTTGTAAGGCTATGGTGTTTTCCGAGCCTCCGGTGGATGTTGTCTATGAAGACGACTTCCCGAGGGATTCTTCGGATTTTGTTTTAGCGGTCAAATACCTCCCGGGCCAGTACGACCAGCGGGCGGATTCGGCCGCTTTTTGCGCAGCCGTTCTGAGAGGCGCTTCGGACGGCGGCGAGGATATCCTTGTAGAGTCCGCGCGCGTTTATGTAATTTCTGGCGAGCTGTCCGAAGAGGATAAGGCCTCAATTAAGCGTCATCTGATCAACCCCGTGGACGAGGAGGAGGCTTCCTTCGACTTGCCCCAGCGTCTTTCATTAAATCTGCCCGAGCCGCCGCCCGTAAGGATTATAGGCGGCTTTATTCACGCTTCCGACAGCGATCTGCGCTCTATATACCAAGAAAAGGGCCTGGCGATGAGCTTTGACGATTTGCTGGTTCTGCGGGATTATTTCCGGGATGAAGAACACCGGGATCCCACCGAGACCGAGCTGCGGGCCGTGGACACATATTGGTCGGATCATTGCCGGCACACCACATTCTTAACCCATATCACGGACGTGCAGTTTACAGACGGGCCGTATAAGGCCGTTATGGAACGGGCTTATAGCCTGTATTTGGAAGAACGAGGGGACAGCGCCAAGCCGATTACCCTTATGGACTTGGCCCTCGCCGGTATGAAGGCCATAAAAAAGCGCGGCCTTCTGACTGATTTAGAGGAATCCGAAGAGATCAACGCCGCCGGTTTCTCGGTTAATGCCATAGAAAACGGCGAAGAAGCCGAGTGGCTTGTTATGTTTAAGAACGAAACCCACAACCACCCCACCGAGATAGAGCCATTCGGCGGCGCGGCTACCTGCCTGGGCGGCGCGATACGTGATCCGCTGTCGGGCAGATCATATGTGTACCAAGCCATGCGCGTCACCGGCTCCGCCGATCCCAGGGCTCCGCTGTCGGCGACGCTGCCGGGGCGTTTGCCTCAGCGGCGCATAACCCTTAAAGCCGCCGAGGGGTTTTCATCATACGGGAACCAGATCGGCCTTGCCACGGGTCTTGTGGCCGAGGTATACCACCCCGGTTACGCCGCGAAACGGATGGAGATCGGTGCAGTCATCGGCGCGGCGAGGCGCTCGCATGTTATAAGGAATAGCCCGGATCCCGGCGACTTGGTCATTCTGGTCGGAGGACGCACCGGGAGGGACGGTATCGGCGGCGCGACGGGATCGTCGAAGGAGCATACGGGTCAATCCACGTTAATCTGCGGAGCCGAGGTGCAAAAGGGCAACGCCCCGACAGAACGCAAGCTGCAGCGCCTCTTCAGGAACCCCGAAGCGAGCCGCTTAATCAAAAAATGCAATGACTTCGGGGCTGGCGGCGTCGCCGTCGCCGTAGGGGAACTGGCCGACGGGATAGACATAGATTTAGATAAGGTCATAAAGAAATATGAAGGGCTGGACGGCACCGAGCTGGCGATATCCGAGTCTCAGGAGCGCATGGCCGTCGTTACGGCGAAGGAAGACGCGCCTGCCTTTATAAAGCTGGCTCAGGAGGAAAACCTTGAAGCCGTCGTTCTGGCCCGGGTCACGGACGACGCCCGCCTGGTGATGCGCTGGCGCGGGGAACGCATCCTCGATATAGCGCGGAGCTTTTTGGACAAGAACGGCGCTGCGCGCAGCGTCGGCGCGGTTGTACGTTCGCCTGAGCCGCTGAACAACGAAAGAACGGATTCTTCGGGTAAATCTGATATAAAAGATCGCTGGCTGAATAACTTGAGCAGGCTGAATGTCTGCTGTCAGAAAGGGCTGACGGAGCGTTTCGACAGCGTCGTCGGGGCCGGAACCGTTCTAATGCCCCACGGAGGACGGCGGCAGCTGACGCCGGTGCAGGCGATGGCGGCAAAGCTCCCTGCTATGGGCGGCGATATCGACATATGCACATTGATGGCCTACGGGTTTAACCCCGAGCTTTCGGCAAGAAGCCCTTTCCACGGAGCGGTGGCGGCGGTCGTTGAGTCTGTGGCGAAGGTGCTTGCAGCCGGAGGCCGGCTGGAGCGGATAAGGCTCAGTTTTCAGGAATATTTCGGCAAGCCGGGGGAAGACCCCGAGCGCTTCGGGACAGTGTTCTCCGCATTGCTGGGGGCTTTTCAAGCACAGATGAGCCTTAACACTCCGTCTATAGGCGGGAAGGACAGCATGTCTGGAACCTTCACGGCCCCGGACGGGCGGCAGATGGACGTTCCGCCGACGCTGGTCAGCTTCGCTGTGGCGGCGGAACCGCACAAGAATGTAATCAGCCCCGAGTTCAAAGGCACGGGCAACCCGATCGCCCTGCTGCGATGCGGCGTTGACGCGGACGGCCTGCCCGATTTCGCGAAGTTTAAGCGCAATTCCGCTATTCTGAGGCACGGGATTGAGAACGGGGCCGTTATTTCCGCCTGGGCGATAGGCCCCGGAGGGGCTGCGGCGGGAATTGAAAAAATGTCTTTAGGAAATGAATTTGGTGCCGATATAAACGTTGGTATGGACTTACTCGCGGAAGATTACGGCGGTTTCGTGCTGGAACTCGCGTCAGAGCTTGAAGGCGCGGATATAATCGGGCATACGACGAGCAATGACTATATTTCAGTAAATGGAGTAAGCATATCGTTGAATGAGGCGCTGGAGAGCTGGGCCGCGCCGCTGAGCCTGGTCTTTCCGATACCAAAGGGCCAAAACGAGGATGTCCCCGCAGTTATGTACAATAAAAGGAAGCATACGCCTTGTTCCCCGTTTGCGATAAAGAAGCCCAG
>JAISVU010000384.1 GCA_031271375.1 Clostridiales bacterium
AGCCTGTTTGGAACGGGACAACTCGTATTTTGAAGAGCTGGTGGAGCGGTACAAGAACCTGATATACTCGATAATCCTGCGGATGCAGAATGACCGGGAGGAAGCCAATGACCTCGCCCAGGAGGTATTTATCAAGATATACAAGAACCTGAATAAATACTACCCTGACTATAAATTTTCCACATGGATCATCCGCATTACGACGAACCATGTAATAGATTATAACAGGCAAAAAAAACAGCAGCACGTGGGCCTGGACGAGGTGGATTACGAAACGCCCGACCGCGGCCCCACCCCCGAGGAGCGTTATGTTAAGAAGGAACGCTCCCAGGCCCTGGCCGACGCGATAAACGGCCTGCCTGACATGTATAAGGTGCCGATAGTGCTGTATCATTCACAGGGAATGTCTTACCAGGAAATATCAGACGCGATTTGCGAACCGCTGTCGAAGGTAAAGAACCGGATTTTCCGCGGCAGGAAAATCCTCAAGGATTATTTAAGCGGTGGGAAAGGGGTTGAGCTGTATGAGGCTTGATATGGAAAACAAAACGGCGCCGGAGTGCGAAAGAGCCGGTGAATTGATGATGAAATATATGGACGGCGAGCTGACGGAGCGCGAGATATTAAAGCTGCGCGAGCATCTGGAAGTATGCCCGGCTTGCAAAGAAGACTTTATTACCTATGATTTTATCCATGAGGAGCTGTCGCAGGGCGCGGGGCTTATATCGCCGCCCGACGGCTTCGTTAAGGCCGTAATGACGAAGGTTTCCGCCCTGCCTTCGCCTAAGAAGATAGCCGCCGCCGCCTTCGACACGAAGCTGCGGACGCTGTGGGCCGTGATTTCGGCCTTATTCGGGGTCGCGTTTTTACTGGTGTGGTACAAAGACCCTATACTGTCATACATGAGCGGCATATCGTGGCTTTCGGGCTATGTCGGCGCGATAATACCGGCGGTAGACCGGCTCTACGGCGCGGCGGCATCCTTCTTCAGCAATATATCGGCGTTCGCGATGACGGCGCTGGACTTCATTTCGGCGTATAAATATGTGTTCTTTGCGGGCTTTTGTGTGCTTTGCGGTGTCCAATTCTTCATTTCCCGCAGACGGGCCGCCGCGGGCAAAGCGCGCGACAAAGCGTGAGACTGGGCTATAACTCGATGAAAAAACAGTCAGACCGGAGGGCGGGCTTCAAAGCCCGCCCTGTCTTTTATGCGGCGGCGCTGATGATTGCGCTGGCCCTCAGTACGGCGGTTCTGGCTGAACAGCAAGGCGGAAGCATTAGCGAAGGCGGATCCGGCCCCCGCTTTTTTTTCCTGGCGGAAGAAAAGGCGCATGTAACCCAAACCGCTTACGCCTTCTTCTCTAAGCTGGAGCTGACGGGGCCTGGCAGCGTCGTTGCGTTCTTTTCCGATATAACGCTGCTGGGCGGCGCAAAGGCCCGCCCGCTGTCGTCGACGATACTGTATCCCCCGGGTATGGGAACCGTTATAAAGCCGCTTTTGGGCAGCTTTTTCGGCAACCTCTTTTCCGCAAGGGGCGTGCGGGACGGGCTGCTGTTCTACTCAAACCGCCTTCCGGGATACATACAGCGTATAGCATTCATCGCAGTAGGGGCGGTCATGTGCGCCGGGGCGCTGTTGGCCGCACGCGGCTTCGTTTATCAGGGGGGCGTCATCCTCACCGCCGAACCCGAAAAGGTCATAAGGAACGGGGTCGTCGGCTACCTGCTGGGGCTCGCGCTGATGATGATTATGGCGCTTACCGTAATTCTGCTGCCGTTTGTGCTGCTGTTCGCGCTGGTGATGACTTTGATGATAATACTGGGGCAGGCATCGCTTGCCCTGCTGATAGGCCTTGTGGCGTCTCGCCGCCTGGGGAAGCGCTTTACGTCGATAGCCTGCCTCGGGGTCGGCATCCTCGCGCTGGGCATACTGACGGGTATCCCGATACTGGAAATCGCCGCAGGGTACGTGTTCGTGCCTATCCTCTGCATCGGTATCACGATAACATCCATAACGGACGGGGTCATGCGCCGCAGGTTCTATTACGCGCCGTTCAAGAGCCGTAAGGAAGCCGCCGGACGCTCCCAGTTCAATAAAAAGGCCAAAGATATTATACTGGGGAAGGAGAGTATAAAGGTTGAATGACGTAATCATCCTCGGCATAGAGACCTCCTGCGACGAGACCTGCGCAGCCATGGTAAAGAACGGCCGCGAGGCGCTCTCCAGTGCTATTTACTCCCAAATAGACCTGCACCGGCGCTTCGGCGGCGTGGTGCCCGAGATAGCCTCGCGCAACCATCTGGAAAAGATTGGCCCCGTCGTCAGGGAAGCGATGGAGGCCGCAGGCTTGCGCTATTCGGATTTGACTGCCGTCGCCGCCGCCAACGGGCCGGGGCTTGTCGGCGCGCTTATCGTGGGCGTCTCTTACGCGAAGGCCCTGGCCTATGCGATAAACAAGCCCCTCGTCGCGGTGAACCATATCGAGGGTCATATATGCGCGAACTATATCGCCGACCCGGCTTTTGAGCCGCCCTATGTCTGCCTTGTCGTCTCGGGCGGGCATACAATGCTGGCGTATGTGTCCGGGTACGGCCGTTACGAGAGGCTGGGAAGCACCAGGGACGACGCGGCGGGCGAGGCATTCGACAAAGCGGCCCGGCTGCTGGGCCTGCCCTATCCCGGCGGCGTTGAGATAGACCGCCTTGCCGCCGCGGGAACACCCTCGATAAAGTTCCCAAAGGCGTCAGTGACCGCGCTGGATTTCAGTTTCAGCGGCTTAAAATCCGCCGTTGCTAACTTCTTGCAAAAGCCGGAAAACGCCAATGTCAATAAAGCCGATATAGCGGCGTCGTTTCAAGCGGCCGTGGTTGACGTACTCACCGAAAAGGCCCTGGCGGCCTGCGCGGTGAAAGACTGCAAGACCCTCGCGCTGGCGGGCGGGGTGGCCGCGAACAGCGCCTTGCGGCGAAGGATGGCGGAAGCCTGCGCCGAAAAGGGAATTGAACTGCGGATTCCGCCGGTGTCATTGTGCACGGACAACGGGGCAATGGTTGCTTCGGCGGGTTACTATAGATATATCAACGGCGAGACGGCGGCTCTGGACTTGAACGCGTACCCGGGACTGGAGCTGGCCTGATGACGGTGAACAACGTAACATTAGAGGCCGTAGCCGTGGCGAAGGACGGCTTCCCTAAGACCGGTCTGCCCGAGATTGCGCTGTGCGGGCGGTCTAATGTGGGCAAGTCCAGCCTCATCAATTATATGGTGAACCGCAAGTCCCTTGCGCGCACAAGCCAAAGCCCGGGCAAAACCCGGACGATAAACTTTTATAATATTGAGAATGAGCTCTATTTTGTGGATTTGCCCGGGTATGGGTACTCGAAGGCTTCAAAGGCCGAGAGCGCGAAGTGGGGCAAGATGGTTGAGGGATATTTAAAAAACCGCCCGGAGCTGAAGGCCGTTATCCTGCTGCTGGACATACGTCGCGAGCCCAGCGCCGACGACCGGATGATGCTGGAGTTTATACGCCATTATAACCTGAGCTTGATAATCGCCGCCACGAAA
Source organism: Clostridiales bacterium (assembly GCA_031271375.1). Lineage (GTDB taxonomy): Bacteria > Bacillota > Clostridia > Lachnospirales > WRAX01 > JAISVU01. The sequence continues at coordinate 3,566 of JAISVU010000384.1, forward strand.
GCCGATAAAATCACGAGAAGCAAAATACCTGCCCAAATTAAAGCTATAATAGAGAGCCTCGGCTTGGGCAATGAGACCCCTGTCGTGCCGTTTTCCGTCTTAAACAAGCAGGGCAGGGAGGAACTATGGGGCGCGGTGGGGCGCGCTGCGCGCGCCAATGAAAAATGAAAAATGTTTACCATATCAATTTGCTATACTGGGCGTTCATTTAATCATAACAGGCGCGGCTCTATAAGCAGCCGGAATCGTAAAATTGACTTCCGTCCCGGTATCATCGCTGACCGCCGTTATCGTACCGCCGTGTTCTTCCACGATACGCTTGCATATAAACAGCCCGAGCCCTGTGCCGGTTTCCAGCGTATCAAGCCTCTTCCCTCCGGCCGCATATCGGTCAAAGATATATGGCATTATCTCTGGCAGTATACCCTTGCCGTTGTCCTTCACGATAAATCTTACCATGCCGCCCTCCGGGACTGCCGTTACGCTTATAACGCCGTTCACGGTATGCCGCACCGCGTTGGAGATAAGGTTGACCAGCACCTGCGAAAGCCTGTGGGGATCGGCCATAATTATCGGCAAGTCCGGGTCTGTGTACACCTCAAGCCGGTTTCGGTTTTTATTAAGGATAGGGAAATATGTCTCTATCGCGGAATGCACGAGTTCGGAAACCTCGCAGGGCGTTATAGTCAGGCGTAACTGGCCCTCGTCTATCCTGGACGCCGTAAGCACCTGGCTCACATACAGGCCCAGGCGTTCGGATTCCGAGGCTATGAGCTTCATACGGTCTACCAGGTCCTCGTCTTTTTCAAGCCCTGCCTTCGCTTGAAGGCGCATTCCCGCGGTCTGGGCATATCCGGTGATTACGGTAAGCGGCGTCTTCAATTCATGCGAAACATTGCTCCAAAACTCCGTCTTCATCCGGTCCATGCGTTCAAGCAATTCGTTCCTTTCGGCCAGCTCGTTTTTTTCCTTCACCGCGCTGGCTGTGGTGCGTATATTCTGAACGAATAGCGTAATGATCTGTGTGATTGTGAAGAAGGCGAGGCCTATTTCGGAAAAGGTGACGTTCGGCAGCCAGTCCTCCCATGGGTCGTTCAGATTTATATACATCGCCAGGTCTACGAGGGCGCTGATGAAGAAAATCGCGATACCGGTAAAGGCCAGCGATTGCTCGGAGGACAGCTTTTTTGTTATGCGGATTAAGCATACGGCGGCGTATAAAATCGTGCTTACCGCTAGCGCGTAGTAAATGCCGAAGGTGTACGTCACAGCGTAAAAAGGCCCGAAAATCATAAAAGGAATGGACAGCGCCGTTACAGCCTGCGAAACATATTTATAAAACCCGAACTTGACCGGAAACGCTCTTTCCAGGTATTGATAAACCAGTAACACCAGTAAGGACGGAGTTGTGAAGAGCATACGCCTTGCCGTTTCGCTTGTCAGGTCCGGGAGGAACCATTGGAGGCTGTACCCGGTCAAACCGGCCCGCGCCGACATCACAAGGCAGATAAGCGCGAACCACAATGTTTGCGGGGTTAACTGGGGATAAAAAGCCCAGATACCGACGATCAGCACCGCCGCGCCGAACAGGATACCCATAATAATGGCGGAATCCTTGTTAAACAGATAATCTTCCGTCCCCATTATCCGCGCCGGGGCGATGTTTATCTCGGGCAGGAACACCGAAAAATGCGCGTAGAGGAAGTTCGCCGCCTGTATAACCAGCTCAATTTTACCGTTTATCGGCTCCGCGTTCAGCGCGCACCATTCATACCCCATCTGGATTTCTTCCGGCGATTCGCCTAGTTTACCGGTCTCCCATACAGCCTCGCCGTTAATGAACACCTTACCCGCAAGGCCGGGAACCGCGAAGGTAATCGCGTATGGCTCGTTGTCAGGCAGGTTAAAAACCAGCCGCATCGTGCCGTATTGGGTCACGCTGAATGGTTCGGGGGCTGACTCCGTGATTTCCTGCGGAGTGAGATATTGCTCCGGGTAATACTCTATATTGTCGGCGGCGACTTTTACCGGGCCTTTTTTAAAAAGCTCCGCCGGAATGTCGCATATCCCGCTCTCGTACCTTATGATCTCTCCCATTGAGCCGAATAAACTCAAGATGGCCAATCCAAATAAAAGCAGCAGAAGCGCTGACAGTATCAAGGATTTGTGAAGGGCGGACTGGTTTAATACCATTGCAAAAACATCCTTTTTAATGTATCCTAATATAGGAACAGGGGTGATTCCATGCGCAATGCAACGGCGTTGATTATAGAGGACGATGCGGATATCGCAAAAGTGAACGCGGAGTACCTGGAGGGCTTGGGGTTCCGGGCAGTTATCGCCGATACTCTTGACCAAGCGAGATTCTTTATTGAAGATCCGGTGGATATTATATTGCTTGACGTATTATTGCCCGACGGAGACGGTTTCTCGTTCTGCGAGGAGATACGCGGCAGGGTGGCCGCCCCGATACTCTTCCTTACATGCAAGGACGACAACATTAGCGTACTGCAAGGTTTTATGAAGGGCGGCGACGACTATCTCACAAAGCCCTACGATATAAACGTGCTGGGGGCCAGAGTGAAAGCCCTGCTTAAACGCGCCGACATAACGTCCGGCGGGGTTATTGAAACGCCTCCACTGCGCGTCGACATACTAGCGGGGACGGTAACGCTGGATGGAGAAAGCATCCTTATGACGCCTAAGGAGATCCAAATCCTGTCATATTTGATGTTAAACATCGGCAAGAAGGTCAGCGTACAAGCCCTGAAGGAGCGGCTTGGGATGGGGAACGACCCCGGGGCCGTGCGCACGCTGGCCGTACACATCGCGAATATACGTAAAAAGCTGACGGCGGATGCAACAAGCTGTTTTAGTATCAGCGGCGCGAAGGACGGTTCGTATATTTTTTCGAGGGTAAAATATTGAATTGGCATATACCCTATGTTTCTCTTAATCTCTGTGCCTCTGTGCGAAAATGCTTTTATTATTTACACACAGAGGCACAGAGGCGCGGAGAAAGCCTTTTTCTTCTTTAATCAGCTTTTTATTTGCTTATTTTCTCTTCTTCACTCTGCTTTCTGCCTCTCCACCAACTCAGCGAAAGGCTTATTCCCCGCGATCAGCTCGTCATATGTCCCGTCGCCCACGATTCTGCCGCCGCCCAGCATGATTATCCGGTCGCATTCCCTTATTGTCGAAAGCCGGTGGGCTATGACTATGCGCGTGCATTTGAGCTTGGCCAGGCTCTCGGATACATGCTTCTGCGTGATGTTGTCCAGGGCCGATGTCGCCTCGTCCAGCATCAGGATTTTCGGCTTGCCCGCGACGGCACGGGCTATCATCAGCCGCTGTTTCTGTCCGCCGGAAACCCCGCCAGAACCTTCGCTTATCATCGTGTGCATACCCATCGGCATTGCCCGGATATCCTCCGCGATACCGGCGATCTCGGCGGCTTCCCAGGCGTCGTCCTGCGTGAGCCAAGGCGCGGAGATTATTATGTTGCTAAAAATATCCCCCTGGAAGAGCGAGCCGTTTTGCAAAACAACGCCGACGCTGGCCCTCCGCATGGATTTTTTATCGAGTTTTTCCAAGTCTTTTCCGTCATAGTACACCGCGCCTTTCTGAGGCGTCTCGAACCCCAGCATCAACCGCATGAGGGTTGACTTGCCGCAGCCCGTCGCCCCGCATATCGCCACATACTGCCCGGCGCGTATTTTCAGGCTTAGATTGTCCAGCACAAGCGGCATGTTATCGGCATATCTGAATGAGACGTTGTTAAGCTCGACGACGCCGCTTAGGCGCTCCACAATCGTCCCGCCGGTTCCCGATTCCGGTTCCTCGTCAAAGATTGGGCCGAGGGACTTGAACATTGACCGGATATGGGTTATCGTCCCGGCTATGCCCGTAAACTGGGACAACGCCCCGCTGGCCATGCCGAACGCCGCGTTAAAGGCCATATACTCGGCCACGGATACATTGCTCGCGGCGGCGGCATAGTAGAAAAAGAGCGTGCATCCGCTGGTGAGGAGGAACATGAACAAGCCGCCGAACCGCACGATGACAGGCGGAAGATACTGTAGCTTCGCGTTTTTTGAATATACGGAAGACCATTTCGCAAAGACCCTTTTCTCGGCCCCCGCCAGCTTTAATTTAAGCACGCCGCTGAAGAGCGACATCGTTATCCCGCTCTCCGCCGCCCCGGCTTCTATCATATCGCGCCTATACTTCATCGTTACGAATACCTGTATGACAGACAGCGCCGCCCCAAGACCGGTGACTATCAGCGCGGGTATCGCCAGCGGACGGGCCACCGTGAATATCTGCCCAATGTAAACAAGGCTGAACACGGCTGTCAGCGACGACACCACAAGCCCGACGGTTATCATATCGCACAGGGATTCGGCCTGGGACATGCGGCTCATAACCTCGCCCGCCGGTTTATCCCTAAAAAACTTAGGCTTTAACGACAGGATACGCATGTACATCGCCGCCCCGACCGTTATCCGCGCCTTTTGCCCTATATGCTCCTGCGCCATGCCCGCCGCTATGCCGATAAACGCGGAGGATGCGGTGGAACCGATAAGCATCGCCGCGGCAGCGAGCAGAACAGGCAGCTCGGCGATCGTCAGCACGTCCCCGAACAGCTTCTCCGTCACATACGGCGTAACAAGCCCCGCAAGCGCCGCGGCGAGGGCGGTTATGCCCAGCCACGCCAAATCCTTAACCCTAATCAGCCCAAAGACATAGGCAAAAAAGGCCTTCGCCGTTATCCTTCCCGCCGGGAGCGGCTTATAAAAGCAATAGGCGGCCTCGCCAAGCTCGGTCTTCGCGTCGATCTTAATATTCTTGTTTTGCTTTATGTCATGGTAATAATAGCTGCCGGCCCTGCCCGGTATCAGCGCGACGGCGGTTCCGTCCTTCAGGCTTCCAAGAAAAGCCCCGGCAGCCTCTTTTTGCCAGCCCTTCGTAAGCGCTACCTTACGTTTTGCCAGGCCGGAGCGGCTTAACGCGTAATCCAGCTGCTTGTCCAGCTCCGTGACGCTTTCCGGGATATCCGGGGCGGGCAGCTTATAATACTTTAGAACGGCCTCGATGGCGTTCCTTGCGATGGCCGCGTCCGCAAGCTCCGCGAAAGGCGCGCCGCCCATAACGCTCCCCGCAAGCTCGGCAAAGGAATGGGCAAAGCTGTCGTTGTCCGCTTTAATGCGCTGTTTAATTTGATCGTCGTATAATCCCATATTATTCATTCGCTTGTGACCAATGCCGTGTACTTCCCGCCCAGTTTATACAGTTCGTCGTGGGTTCCGCGTTCGGCGATCCTGCCGCGGTCTAGGACGATGATCTCGTCGCAGTCGCGGATCGTTGACAGCCTGTGAGCGACAATGACGCAGGTTATCCCCCTGTCCTTTATCGCTTTTGACACCTCGAACTCCGTTTTCGCGTCCAGCGCGGAGGTCGCCTCATCCAAGACGATCACGGTGGGGTCCCCTGCTAAGGCGCGGGCGATTTCAAGCCGCTGCCGCTGCCCGCCGGAGAAGTCCGCGCCGCCTTCCGCCATACGGTAGCCGTAGCCGCCCTCGCGTTCCATCACGGTTTCGTGTATCTTGCCGTCCCGGGCCGCCATTATCATTTCAAAGTCTTCTATTGAATTGTCCCATAACTTTATGTTGTTTGATATCGTGTCGCCGAAGAGGACGATGTCCTGGTCGACGGAGGCGACGCTGGAGGTGAATATGTTCCGGTTGATTGCGCTGCGCGGCTTCCCGTCGTATGTTATCGCGCCGCTCCAGGGCTCGTAAAGTCCCGTGATGAGCTTCGCAATCGTTGACTTCCCGCAGCCGCTTGCGCCCACAAGCGCGATATGCTGGCCCGGCTTGACGCTTATATCAAGCCCCTCGATGATCGGCGGCTCCAGCCTTGAATAGCCGAACGACACGTCCTTCAGCTCGATGTTCCCCCGCAGCTTGTCGTACTTCTCTATTTGCGGAATGACATCCGGCACGTCCGGCTTATACATCATCACGTCCTCAACGCGCTCCATGCGCGCCCTGAGGCCCGTGAACATATTGCCGAGGGATATAATGCTTTGGGCTGGGGCCGTAAACTGGGCAAGGTAGCTCTGGAACGCGAACAGCAGCCCGACGGTCATATTCCCGTCGAAGCACAGGTAAATCCCGGTTATCAGCACCGCGATATTAGAGATTTGCATAACGAACGCGGGAATGCTCCCAAAACGCCGCCCGAGCTTCGCCGCCTCTGTCTCGGCGGCGTTCACAGCCGCCTGGTACCCGGCCCAGCGCTCGAAGAACCCGTCCTCGGCCCCGCTGGCTTTCAGCGTCTCAATCATCTGTATGCCCGCGAGGGCGGCGCCCGCTTTCATCCCCATTTCGCGCATACGCATACGTCCCAGGTTCATGCTCTTCTTCGTTATTAAACGGGATAAGGCCATATTGATTACAAGCGACCCAAGCCCGATAACCGACAGCGTCACGCTTACCCTAAGCATAATAACAAGGTATAGAACGGCCATCGCACAGTTGATGACAAACGGCGCGAGCTCGTTCATAATCCCGCCTGCGATGCCTTCGTTCGCGCTCTGGCGCAGTAAAAGCTCCCCCGCCTGGCGCTGGGCGAAGAACGGCGCGGGGAGCCTCAGCACATGCCAGATAAACGAGGCGTTCGCCGTGACGGCCAGCTTGCCTTCAATCTTACGCAGGTACTTGGCTTGCAGATACTGAATAATAAAGAGCATAAATGTTGCGGCAGCCATAATCCCAAGAAACGCCGGGATGAGGCCGGGGTTCTTTCCGGGAAGAATAACGTCCATAAATACCCTGCCGAAGGCGGGCTGGATCATGCCAACGCCGAAGCCCAGCAGCGAGAGCGTGACAAGGAACGCGAACATTGACCGCGTTCCCTTGAGGCGCTTCTTGGCGAAATCAATGACGCTTGCGGGCTTACCGCCCTTGACGAACTCGGGCGTCGGCTTAAACAGAATACACACGCCGGTGAACCCCTTGTCGAATTCCTCGCGGGAAAGCCTTACCTCCCCTTTAGCGGGGTCGTTGAGGTAAGCCCATTTGTCGGTCATCCCGGTACACACGACGAAATGGTTAAAATTCCAGTGGAGAATACATGGAAACGCGCCTGCTTCCATAAGCCGCCCCGGCTCGAAACGGTACCCCTTAGCGTCCAGCCCGTGGGCGCGGGCGGCGACTACGATGTTCTTCGCCTTCGCCCCGTCGCGGGAGACGCCGCAGTCCGCCCGGTTCTCTTCCAGGCTCATCCATTTCCCGTAATAAGCCAGTATCATGCTCAGGCAGGCCGCGCCGCACTCCAGGTTTTCCATCTGCATTACGACGGGTACCTTGACATGCTTTCTCTTCATTGCGGGCAGCGTGACGCCGCCACTGCGGCGTAATGTTATACCCAATACATCACCCGCCTACAAGGAAATTTACCGGGCGAATCCACTCCGTCCCGCCGGCGGCGTTAATGATCTCCACCTTGCCCAAAAAGCCCCAGACAAGGAACCCGGCCAGAATGAGGGCCGCCGCCGCCGCAAGAAGCCAGGCGGCCGGCGTCGTCACCCTTATATATTTGTTTAAGTCCTCAGGGGATGAGAGCCTGTCAAGCGCGGATTTGCGGAAGACGGATTGCTTTTGCTCGTCCATGACGGTTCACCTCGTTTGTTTCGTAGGGCGCGGCATCCCTGACGCGCCGGGATTTGAACAGAACGCCCGTTTCGGCGCGTCTTGAAGCCGCGCCCTACGCTTTACGGCGTTATATAGTACCACAGTCTTTGGCAGCCGGGATTTTGGCACTCGAATTCATTGCTTACGTGTTTCACCGGGTCGGACGGCCCGAGGCGTACCTTGTCAAACATCATAGCAATACTTGCGTTTACTTCCGTATTAGGATTTTG
>JAISVU010000415.1 GCA_031271375.1 Clostridiales bacterium
CCCCGCTTACAGTCGGCAACTTCCTGCTTAAAAATCTGCTGCCGGTGACGCTGGGGAATATAATCGGCGGCGTGCTTGTGGGGTTTATGATGTGGAGGCTTAACGCGAAGCATGAGTGATAACTAAGGGCTACGGCTTGGGGGTATATCGTTACGGGAACGGTAATAATCTGGTTTATTACGCTGCTGGCGGGGATTTTGGAGTGGATTTCTTCTCGGCTTATATTCCCGCGGAACTGATAACCGTTTCGGCGCTGGGAAATTCGGAGGTTAATACCTATCCGTTGCTGGAGGCTTTGCTTAAGCTTTTTGACGTCTAAGAGAAAAAGGAGTTACCGATATGCAGACATATGAGTTTTATGCTACGCCAGAAAACGGTTTTATCCCCATTCCCGAAAAATATAGGGACAGTATAAAAAGGCATGTTAAGGTCATTGTTATGGATGAAAAAATTACCCAAACTGTAGACGGTAAAACGGAAGGGTTTGATAGAATCGACTTGTTGCTCCCTCCTACGCTGGATACAAGAGGATGGAAATTTAACAGGGAGGAAGCGAATGAACGCTAAAGCCTTTTTGGATACAAATGTCCTAATATATTTGTTTTCTGAAACCGAACCCGATAAACGTAACGACGCACGCAGCGCGTTGAAAAAAAGCAACTGTGTAACGAGTACGCAAGCTCTTAACGAAGCCTGTAATGTATGGCTGAAAAAATACGGATGGAGCGGCGATACGGTAAGGAAGCATTTAGACAATATTGCGTCAAGAACAGCTTATTGAAAATAAATTGCAGATTACAAATCCATTTTAACTAAAATCCCGAGGTGTCCCAATGAAGATCAGAACCTACCTGGCTCAAGTATCGGACGGCATGGCCAAAGGCCTCTTCGCCTCCCTTATCATCGGCACGATCATCACGCAGATCGGCGTATACACCGGCTTCATGCCGCTGGAAAACTTCGGGCGGGTCGCCCAGTATCTGATGGGGCCGGCTATCGGCGCAGGCGTCGCGCTGTCGCGCAAGGCGTCTACCTTTACTTTGCTTGCCGCGATAACGGCCGGAGCCATTGGCGCAGGAACGCTGACACTGACGGACGGGGTGTGGGCGGCGGGCATAGGCGAACCTGTCGGGGCATTCATCGCGGCCTTATGCGGAACGGAGCTGGGCAAGCTGATTGAAGGGCATACTAAATTTGACCTGCTGCTGGTTCCCGCAGCGGTAATCCTTGTCGCCTCGGTTCTGGGGGCCTTTGTGTCGCCGGTAATAAAGGATTTTATGACCTTTGTCGGCGGGCAGATAAACCGTCTTACCGAGCTGCATCCCCTGCCATACGGTATTCTGCTGGGCATTATTATCGGGATGATCCTCACCTTGCCCGTATCCTCGGCGGCGCTGTGCATAGCTATTCAAATCGGCGGCCTTGCCGGAGGCGCGGCCTGCGCGGGCTGCTGCGCCCAGATGGTGGGCTTTGCGGTAATGTCGTTCCGCGAGAATAAATGGGGCGGCCTGTTGGCTCAGGGCTTAGGCACTTCTATGCTTCAGGTTCCGAACATTATTAAAAACCCGCTGATTTGGATTCCGCCCACAATAGCGAGCGGCGTTTGCGGGCTGCTCTCGACTATGGTGTTTAAAATGGAAACCGATATGGTCGGCGCCGGTATGGGTACCTCCGGCCTCGTCGGGCCTTTCAGAACCCTGTCCGTTATGGGGAATGGGATTGAGGTTATACTTAAAATCGTAACGCTTCAACTGATCATCCCTGCGTTGATATCTCTTGTTCTCTGCGAATTGATGCGCAAGAAGGGTTTTATCAGGCAAGGCGATTTGAAGATTTAATCTATATAGATAAAAATTATACTCTTTTAAATAATTTTATATCAAATAGCATTGACTGCATTTAATTATGTATGATATACTTGAAGAAACCATATCCAACATATACTATTTCTAACGGAGGACGAAGGATGCTGACAAGCGAGCAATTAAAAACGCTGAAACAAGTTAATGTAAGTGTCGACGCTGAGAAAACAAAAGAACGTATTAAATTTGATTTCTCTAATTCAACTAACAAAGAAAAACGTGAGATTGTTGAGCTTTCCGGGCAAAAACGCGCTTCTTTCTACCGCGCGTATGATAAAGGCGCGGTCAACGCAAGGCTTGTGTTGGCTATTGCCCAGGTCACGAACGTTTCGCCTTATTATTACACCGGCGAGGAAGACGAAAGGGAACGTTATTCAGAAACGCTTGCAATTAATTTCCTCAATGATAAGGGTTATCATTTGCTCGCCGCCGAATTAAGCGCCGCCGAAGAAAAACCGAAGCGCGCCAGAAAGCAAAAAGCAGAAACCGACGAGGAATCCATGTTTAACTCTTCGTACTTTAATGATGACGACGAGGATGATGATTTCGATGACGAAGAAGGTTTTGACGAGGAATTGGATGAAGACGAAATCCAGTTCGAATTAATCTTCTCCGATACCGAGAGGGTTCAGGATGTTTTAGAAAGCCTGACGGAGGACGACGCAATCCTGCTGCTGCGCGCGCTGATTCGCCGGGCCGAAGCCGGAGGGGAAGCCGAGGGATTTTTAGAGGTTGTAAAAAGGTGCCTGCTGACATAAGCCATGTGACGCATTGATACCGCTAGTAATGTAGAAAGCCTTCCGTTTAGCGTCGCCGGTAACGGAAGGCTTTTTATGTTAGCATGGTTATAAACAACCCCTTTCGCGAATAAAGATATACGGACGTAATGTTTACTCTTATGGACGAAGGGAGCCTTAATATGCTGCAGGACAATAGTGGTAATAACATCTGTTCACTGACGGGGAAAATCGTCGGCGAGCCGGTATTCAGCCATGAGGTATTCAACGAGGGTTTTTATAATATCGATTTGGAGGTCCCCCGTCTAAGCCAGGCTTATGACGTTTTGCCTGTCACCGTATCCGAACGCATAATGGACCGGAGTATTTTCACATTGGGGAGCTATCTGCGTTTGACGGGCCAAATCCGCTCATATAACAACTATGTGGAGAGCGAAGGACGGAACCGCCTGATTATTACCGTTTTCGCCAGGGATTACGATCCGCTGGACGAAGAACCGCCTAGAGGCGTAAACGAGGTATTCCTTAACGGATATATCTGCAAACAGCCCATGTACCGCACTACTCCCTTCGGGCGGGAAATAGCTGATCTGCTGGTCGCGGTAAACCGCTCATATAATAAATCTGACTACATACCCTGCATCACATGGGGACGCAACGCCCGTTTCAGCGGAAAACTAAATGTGTCGGACAACATTAAGCTCTGGGGGCGTATGCAGTCCCGAGGCTACCAGAAAAAATACGAGGACGGTACTATAGTCGATAAAACCGCCTATGAGGTCTCCGTCTCTAAAATAGAAGTGCCGTCATCGGAAGAGGACGGCGAAGAAGAAAACTACTTTATTTGACTATCTTTTATCTTTTAACTGTTATCTGTTCTCTGTTATCTTGCCCTGCGCCCCGGCCCGGGGGATAGACGCCGCGTTGGCTTCGTCGGTATCCACGTGCATAGCCATCGCGTAAGTGGATTTAACCCGCACCACTACGCCGCCAAAGATAACGGGTCTGTCCGTGTCCACCGCGACGGAGACGATCTGCTTATCCTGTACGCCTAGTTCTGCGGCCTGTTCGGGGGTCATATGCACATGGCGCTTCGCGACCATTAACCCACAGGCCAGCTCTACCGTCCCGCTGGGGCCGACAAGTTTAATGCCGGGGGAACCCTCAACATTACCCGACTCCTTTACAACGGCGGGTACGCCCAATGCGAAGGTATCGGTTGTGGAGACCTCAACCTGTGATACGGGACGCTCCGGCCCTAAGACGGATACGCCTTTCAGCGTATTCTTCGGCCCTACAACGTCAACCTTCTCATTGCTTAGGAATTCGCCGGGCTGGGAGAGCATACGGTTGACCGTCAGCTTGGCCCCGGGGCCGAAAAGGGTTTCCACGTCTTTCTGGCAGAGGTGGGCGTGTCTGGCCGACACCTCGACGATAAAGCTGCTCATTAATGATCCTCCTTCATTATTTCTTCTGGTTCTTTCTCACAATCCTATATGGCATTTTACCACAGGCCGCCTCGCGACGCCAGAAACAAGCCGTACATCGCCCAATGTACCGCCTTGTAAGGTTTGCGTTGTGTAGTCCGCGCTTTTGACGGATGTATCAAACATTTTTGATAAACAGTATTTTAGCGGTTCTTCCATACTACCTCGGTTATTTTATAACGTTTCAACGCCGGGGCTGTAAAAGGCGTCGAACTCCTCCTGCGCCTCCCGCTGCGCTTTAATACGCGCGTCATTGATACGGGAGAAGTTCTTTTTCACGATCTCGACGACGCCCTTATCAATGCCTCCGTTATCCGCCATACCGGACAATACTCCTATCGCTTTTCCGCTGTCCATTCCCGCGCGGTACGGCCTGTCTTCGGTTATCGCGGTCACGATATCGGCGACGGCCATTATTCGCGCCAGCTTCGTAAAGTTCTCGCCCGCCACATGGAAAGGATAGCCGTTGCCGTCCAGCCTCTCGTGATGATATGCCGCCCACGCCGCAATCTGTTCAAAGCCTTGAATCCTGTTCAATATAGTATATGTATAGTATGTATGCTTACGCATCGCATTGAACTCGGTATAGTCTAACGCGCCGTTCTTTTCCAGGATATCATCGGATATGGCCAGCTTGCCGATGTCGTGAAGATATCCCGCAATCTCCATCAGCCTGCATTCCCGCTCTGAAAATTCCGAAATCCGCGTCAGTTCCAGCGCGACTGCGGCGACGCCGCTTGAATGTGCGGCGGTGAAACGGCTCCTAAAGTCTATCATCTGAGAGATGGTTTTCGCAAGGTTCTTAACTGCTTCTAACGATAGGGTCTGTTTAACGAAACGCAGTTTTTGCGGTAGTACGCTGTTTGCGGGAAGCAGCCAAGCCTCAATCCAGAAACATTCTATTTTTGATAACCGGTTCAGCGCGCTGACGGTTTCGGGGTGGAATATCGCCCGGTGCCGTTCGACCGCTTCCATCATTTCCGGTACCTGTTCCAGAACCTCCCTGCTTTTGTCCAACAGAACGGCAATTCTGTCAGCCAGGTGGATTACATAGCCGCCTACAGGGATATCATTCGCGTTCTCATTATAATACGCGTGGTGATGCTTTATTAAGCCGGCGGCATTCTCGAAAGGCCTAAAATGCCGCAGCAGTTTATACCCGAATTCCTCGTGGTTATTGATTTGGCTGTCGTTAAACTTCACGCGCACTAGGTCAAGCCTATCCTTTGTCGTAAACGCGCCAATATCGTGCAGCATCGCCGCCAGCACTATATCCTTTATCTCTTCGTCCGGCAGGTTCATTTCCTTCGCGATGCAATATGAAATATAGGCGACCCTCTTGTGGTGGTCGTTCAAGTCTGGCGAAACTAAATCCACCGCGTCGGATATGCTTGAGGCGAAATCGTAAACGGAATACTCGGTTTCAGAAAACACTGCTCCACCTCCTTAGTGATTGATAAAGCAAGTAATACAGTCCCCATCAGTTCCTTATTACTTCCCCGGCCCCGGAGGCAAGCGCGCTCTTCTCCGCCTCTTCCTTGAACTGGTTGGTGTACAGCGTATAATAATACCCGTTCATCTTGAGCAGCTCCCTATGAGAACCCTGCTCGATAATCTCCCCGTCTTTGACGACTAAAATCCGGTCGCAGCCGCGTATGGTCGATAAGCGGTGGGCGACGATGAAGCTGGTGCGGCCCTTGAGCACCTCGTTTATCGCGTTTTGGATAATCTGCTCGGTTTCGGTGTCTATCGAGGACGTCGCCTCGTCCAGGACGAATAGCTTAGGATTGCCGATGATAGCCCTCGCGAAGGAAACCAGCTGCTTCTCCCCCGAGGAGAGCCGCCCTCCGCCTTCCCCTACGTCCGTTTGATAACCTTTGTCGAACTTCATTATAAAGTCATGGGCGTTTACGGCCCTGGCCGCCGCCTCCACCTCCGCGTCCGTCGCGTCCAATTTCCCATATCTGATGTTATCCGCTATCGTACCGCTGAAGAGGTGAGGGGACTGGAGCACATACCCCAGGTTGGACTGCAGCCATATCTGCGTCCGTTCCCTTATGTCAACCCCGTCGATCAAGACCTGCCCAGCAGTGGGTTCATAGAACCGGCATATGAGGTTGACGATAGTTGACTTGCCCGCGCCGGTCTCGCCCACAAGCGCAATGCGTTCTCCGGGCCTCACCGTAAGATTAAACTGCTTGAGCACAACTTGCCCGGTTTTATAGGCGAACGTAACGTCCTTGAACTCCACTCCGCCGGTTATATCCGGCCAATTCTCGGGTCTTGGGTTCATCGCGTCGCCGTAGATATGCACAAGCTCCTGGGAGTCCACGATATCCGGCTCGGTGGATATCAACGACATCGTGCGCTCCGCGGAAGCCTGGGCGCTCTGCATTTCGGCGAAGACGCCTACAAGCTGGTATATCGGCTCAAACAGCATTGTGGCATAGGATATAAAGGCCGTCAGCGTACCCAATGATATATCCCCAAGCCGCAAGTCGGCCCCGCCGACGGTTATGACGAAGCAGGTAGCGATACTACCGAGGGACAGCACCACCGGGAAGTTAAACGTGTTCACAACCTGCACCTTCCGGCTCTGTTTGCGCATGTTCTCGCTGAGTTCCTGAAATTCCTCCAGGTTCTTGCGTTCGCGGATCAGGGTCTTCGTCGTCTTCGCGCCGTTTATCCCCTCGTTGTATGAGCCCGTTATCTTGGAGTTGAGCTTACGAGCCTCGCGGTTCCCCTTTAGCACGATACGCTCGAAGAAATAGATCGCCACCGCGAGAACCGGCACAACGGAAACCACCCATAACGTCAGCTTGCCGTCCAGCATCGACATTGCCACGATTGAGCTTGTTATGTAGATAACGGCCCCGATCCCGTCGATAAAACTCCATGATATAAAGTCGCCTATACGCTCTATGTCGCCGGTCATACGGGCCATAATCCAGCCTACATGGGTGGTGTCGTAATACGAGAAGCTCAATGCCTGCAGCTTATGGAAGCCGGTTGTGCGTATGTCGTAGACCATCTTGGTTTGCAGCCGCCCCGCCTGGTAAATAAACATATAAACCAGCGCGGAAAACCCCACCAGCACCAGCCCGTACAGCACGGCGAACAGGGGAAGGCCTTCAACATTGCGCTTTGTGATAAACTCGTCCGTCGCGTATGCCGTGAACAGCGGAATAACCGCGTCAATCAGCGACGACGCGACGTTACTGAACATCAGCAGTAAGAAGTGGTTCTTCTGCCGCCAGGCGAAGCCCATTATCTTCTTCCACAGGCTCAAATCAAATGATTTATTATAGTCTTGTTCCTCAAAGAAGTCCATTTGCCACAGCTCCTTCCGCGCTGTACCGCTCCAGCTCTTCCTCAAACTCGCTTTCGCGCATACTTTGTATATCCCATATGCGCTGATACAGGCCGGGCCTTACGCTCAGTTCGTCATGGGTTCCGCTGTCGGTAAGCCTCCCGTTCTCAAGAACCAGGATACGGTCCGCGTGCATCAGCGTGGTTATACGTTGCGATATGATAAAGGTTGTAACATCGCTGCGGCGCTCTTTTAGAGCGGCGCGTATCTGGGAGTCCGTTTCCGTATCCACCGCCGAGAGCGAATCGTCAAATATCAGGATATCCGAATTCTTTATCAGCGTCCTTGCAATGGCGACACGCTGCTTCTGGCCGCCCGAGAGGGTCACGCCCCGCTCGCCGACCATCGTTTCGTAGCCTTTATCAAACTCCGTGATGAACCCGTGCGCGGCGGCGGTGTTCGTCGCGGCGTATACCTCGTCGTCCTGAACCACGTCTTTGGCCATCAGCAGGTTTCTCCATATCGTCTTTGAGTAGAGGAAAGGTTCCTGCAGAACCATTCCTATCCGCTCCCTCAGCCAGCTCTTTTCTATCTCTTTGAGCTCCCGCCCGTTAATTGTGATACTGCCCTTTTTGTAATCGTACAGCCGCAGCAGCAAGTGCATAACCGTTGACTTCCCGGAACCTGTGGAGCCCAGTACCGCCACGGTCTGGCCCGCTTTAAGCGCAAAGCTGAGGCCGTTAAGAACCGCGTGTCCGTCATCGTAAGTGAACCCGACGTCCTTAAAGACAATATCGCCCTTGAGCTCGTGCTTCACCGCGCCTTCGGTGTCCTCTTCCTCTTTGGTGTCCAGCACCTCATATACGCGCCCAAGCGCCACCTGCATCTTGCCGAGGTCGGAGAGTATGCGGCCCATCTGCCTCACGGGCCACAGCAGCATCCCGATATAAGAGTTAAAGAGGATAAACGTACCCACAGTGATTTCCCCATTGTATGTAAGGTAACAGCCGAGAATAAGGACCGCCAGCTGCGTGAAATGCGCAAGAGCGTCCGAGAGCGACCAGTACCACGAAAGGAGCCTGAGATGGTTGAAGTTAAGGTTACGGAACTCCGAGTTCTTCTTGTCAAATTTGTCTATCTCGTACCGCTGGCGGCCGAAAGCCCGGACTACGCGGACGCCGCTCAGGTTTTCCTGCAGCGTGGCGGACAATTCCCCTTCCTTTTCATCCGTCCGTAGGAAGGCGGCGCGGCATTTCTTGAAGAATACATACGAAAACACGAATATAATCGGCACCATAACCAGCGAAATAAGCGTCAGCTTTATATTCTCCCCGATCATAAAGGATATCGTAAA
>JAISVU010000428.1 GCA_031271375.1 Clostridiales bacterium
ACATCCCCGCCTTTGTTGAAAAACATGGCCTAACGGGATGGGCGCCTACCCAGGGGCATATCCCCCGCGGCGTTCCTTACCTGGGCTTCGCGAGGGACGCGATGCTGAAGGGCCAGCTGAACCGGGTAATGATCGTCGGCAAGGGAAGCCTGTTCCTCGGGCGCATGACGAACCTATTCGACGGGGTTTCCATCGTTCTTGAGCGTAACGACGGCAGCCATCTTGTTTCCGGCGCTCCTGTAGTGACGCAGGGCGCTATGATGGGAAAGAAACGCGTTAAGGTAGCTGTTACGACATTGGGCAGCGAGCACAGCGCGGAGAATATAATAAAAGGTGCCGAGGAAGCGGCGCGGTCAGGCCTTGATGTAGTTGTCATCGGGCCGAAGCCGGAACGGCCCACGGTGTGCGAGGTTGTAGAGGCAGCCGACGAAAAGGCAATGTATGCCAAGATGGAAGAGCTGCTGGACAGCGGATACATTCAGGGATGCGTAACAATGCACTACAACTTCCCTATCGGGATTTCGACAGTCGGCAGGGTTATAACGCCGGCTAAGGGCAAGGAGCTGTACATCGCGACAACGACCGGAACTTCCTCAACCGACAGGGTGGAAGGCATGGTTAAAAACGCGGTTCACGGAGTGATCGCCGCCAAAGCTATGGGTATCGCGGAACCTGCGGTTGGGATTCTTAACCTGGACGGGGCAAGGGCCGTTGAGCGGGCGCTTGCGGAGCTTGCGAAGGGCGGGTATAAGATAAACCTGGCAAGCTCGCTGCGGGCGGACGGCGGGGCTATTATGCGCGGGAATGATTTGCTGGATCCGGGCTTTGATGTAATGGTCTCGGACAGCCTTACCGGTAATATATTAATAAAACTCTTATCGGCCTATACCACGGGTGGCGGTTATGAAGCGCTGGGTTACGGATACGGGCCGGGTATCGGCGACGGGTATAAACGCCTTGTGCTGATTATATCCAGGGCGTCCGGCGCGCCGGTGGTGGCGAACGCGCTGCGTTACGCGGCGGGGCTTGCCGAAGGCGGGGTCTTTGAAATAGCGGAGGCCGAATACGCCAAAGCCAAGCAAGCGGGACTGCTTAATATTCTGACCGTGAAAGACGCAAAAAGCTCGAATGATACGGAACCGGCGCAAGGGGATGCTAAAACCAGCGCTGATGTACCTAAAGAGGTCGTCACTGAGGAAATCCCCGGGATTGAGATATTTGATCTTGATAACGCCGTAGAGCTGTTGAAGTCCAAAGGCATTTACGCGGAGAGCGGCATGGGATGCACCGGGCCGGTAGTGCTGGTTAATGAGCATAAGCATTCTCAGGCCCTTGAAGTCTTGCGGGTAGGCGGATATATAGGGGATTGACTTTTATGATTTAAGCCACAAAGAACACAAAGAATACAAAGAAAACCATTATGCACTTTAAGGAGAATCGTAATGCGTTATTCCGAGAAAGCTCTAAAAGTCAAGGAATCATCCACCCTTGCCATAACCGCGAAGGCTAAGGCGATGAAAGCAGCAGGGGAGAACGTCATCAGCTTCTCGATTGGGGAGCCGGATTTCGATACGCCGGCACATATCGTTGAGGCCGCTAAAAAGGCGTTGGAATCCGGGTTTACGAAGTATACGGACTCCAGCGGTATATTAAAGCTGCGTGAAGCCATATGCGCCAAGCTCAAGAAGGATAACGGCCTGGATTACGAGCCATCCCAGATAGTGGTTTCAAACGGCGCGAAACACGCGATAGCCAACGTTTGCGCCGCCGTTCTTAACCCGGGGGACGAGGTTATTATCCCCGCGCCGTACTGGCTTACCTATCCTGAGGTCGTGGCTCTGGCGGGCGGCGTCCCCGTTATCATAAAGACAGACAAAGCCAATTCATACAAAGCCACGGCCAAGCAAATAGAGGCGGCGGTCACACCAAAGACGAAGGCGCTGTTTATCAACAGCCCCAACAACCCTTCCGGCTCCGTCTACAGCGAGAATGAGCTGAGGGCCATCGCCGACGTGGTTATCAAACACGATCTTTTGATTATCGCCGATGAGATATATGAAAAGCTGATTTATGATCCGTCGTCGCCGCATGTGAGCATCGCGTCATTTAGCAAAGACATTTATGACCGAGCCGTGGTTATAAACGGATTGTCCAAGAGCTACGCTATGACGGGGTGGCGCATGGGATACACCGCCTCGCCAAAGGAGCTTGCCAAAATTATCGGCAATATTCAAAGCCACCAAACCTCGAACATCAATTCCATTACCCAAATGGCCTCTATAGCGGCGATGAACGGCGATCAGGGCTGCGTTGAGAACATGCGCAAGGAATTCGCGAAACGCCGCGATTACATGGTAGAGCGTATTTCCGCGATAAAGGGTTTCGATATGGCCCCGCCTGCCGGGGCGTTCTACGCGTTTATTGATGTCTCGGCCCTTTTTGGCAATTCAAAGGCATTGAAGGTAACGGACGCCGCGGATTTCGCCGCGGAGCTTATCTCAAAAAAGGGCGTCGCGATCGTACCCTGCGCCGACTTCGGTTGCGACGATTTTATCCGCTTGAGCTACGCGATGGCTATGGACGAGATTAAAGAG
Organism: Clostridiales bacterium; assembly: GCA_031271375.1. GTDB lineage: Bacteria > Bacillota > Clostridia > Lachnospirales > WRAX01 > JAISVU01. Next base: position 2,595 of record JAISVU010000428.1, read on the forward strand.
GGTATGGATCGGATTGAAACCTTTGTCAAGGAGAACTGGTAATGGCCGATATTTGCTTAGAGAACGAGTATCTGCGGATAACCGCGTCAAGCCTGGGCGGGGAGCTGCGGAGCGTCGTCTCAAAAAAGAGTTCTCGGGAATACCTATGGAACGGGGACAAGCGGTACTGGGAGGATAGGGCGCCCATCCTGTTCCCTGTCGTGGGTAGGTTAAGCAATGGCAGGTATAAGCTGGGTGAAACGGAGTATGAGCTGCCCATCCACGGTTTCGCCCGGTTTCTTGAGTATAAGGCGGATTTATTGGACAATACGGTACGATACAGTGCCGGTTCTAATGAAGATACATTAAAAGTCTATCCATACCGGTTTGAGCTGGAGATTATGCACAGCCTTGACGATAACACGGTAAGGACGGCTTTATCTGTAAAAAATACTAACACGGAAGACATGTATTTCTCGATAGGCGGGCATCCCGGTATCATGTGCCCGTTTAACCCCGGTGAGGATTTTTCGGATTATTACTTAGAATTCGAGAAGAACGAACGGGCCGGCAGAATGGAATATGATATGGGCTCGGAGTGCTTTACGGGCCGCTCCGCTCCTTTTTTGAAGGACGAGGACACTATTCATCTGAGTTATAAGCTCTTTGAGAATGACGCTGTTACGTTGACAGGGCTGCGCTCAAAGACAGTGCGGTTAAAGTCGCGAAAATCCCTTGATTATGTATCCTTTGACTTTTCGGGGTTTCCGGTGCTGGCCTTTTGGACAAGAGGGCCTGGCGCGGGTTATCTGTGTATTGAGCCTTGGTTTGGTTATGGCGCCGTCTGCGGCTTTGACGGGGATTTTACAGAGAAGCCGGGGATAGTCAGGCTGCCCGCGGGCGAGGTTTTTCGATGCGGGTATGGCATTGAGGTGTGGGAGTAAAACCATAAAAAAGCGGGCTTCTGTAACAGACCCGCTTTTTTGTTTACATGGGCAAAATCTTAGTTATGATACTGGTTCGGGTCCTGCTCCCGCTCCATCTCGGCATATTCCCCGCCGGCAGGCTCTACAGGCATGATAACGGCGCAGACAATGTAAGCCACTATGCCCCAGCCCATGAAGCAGCTCGCAACGCCGATAACGCGGACAACCGTGGGGTCGACGTTCAGGTATCGGGCAATGCCGCCGCAAACGCCGGCGATTTTAACGTCTGTTCTTGACTTGTATAATCTCTTCATTTTATATCCTCCTCCGGATTGATTTGAATTACACAATAATACGCAAACCCTATATAAAAGTTTATTCTTCTCACTTGAAATGAAGAATATTCTTTTCGGCAAAACTGAGCTCGGAATTGCCGCCAACGATGATATGATCCGTTACCTTAACCTCAACCTTCTCCAGAATGCCTTGGATATATGTCGTCGCCTGGATATCGCTGTGGGAAGGGACGACGGAGCCGCTTGGATGGTTATGAGCCAGGATTATACTGGCGGCATTGTAGTTGAGCACCTTTGTCATTATAACGCGCGGATATACCGGCGCTTTGTCGATGGTTCCGCGCGCGATCTCCACAGGATAGATAACGCGGTTCTTCGAGTCCAGGCATATCATGTACATTACTTCGTCGGTCGCGCCGATAAAGAGACCCTTTGCGTAGTCGCAGGCGTCCCTTGACGAATTAAGAAAAATTCCGCCGCTCCACTTTGCTGTTTTATAACGTTTGTATAAGGGGATGATTAATGATATCAATACCGCCGTGTTTATCGATATTCCGCAGGTACGCGATATTGTCTCGGGGCTTGCCTCAAAGAGGGCTACGATGGATTTGAAATCGTCTTCGATCATCCTATGGGCAAGGGCGTTCACATCCCGGCGCGGGATAGCGTAAAAGAGCAGCATTTCCAGCGCTTCGTGGTCGGCAAAGGCCTCCAGCCCGTTTTCAATATATTTTTTGCGTATACGGACCCTATGGTTTTCGTGTATCTCCGAAGGGGTTCGATTCCCTT
>JAISVU010000091.1 GCA_031271375.1 Clostridiales bacterium
TCCATAAAGGCGCTGCCGCCGCCCATGCCACCGGTCATGGCCTTGATAATGCGCGTCATGGCGGAAACCTTCCAGTCCCCCTCGCCGCCGTAGCCATAGCCCTGCTCCAGCAGCCGCTGTGTGGCGAGGCCGGGAAGCTGCTTCATGCCGTGCAGATCCTCAAAGGTGTTCGTGTAGGCTCCGGCGCCCTCGCGCTCCAGAATCCGCTTCATGCCGAGCTCCTCGCGGGCCTGATAGCGGACAGTCTCGATATCGTCCGTATTAAAATCATATTTCGCGCGGTATTCGTCCATCAGAGCGTCGATTTCGGCCTCCGTGACAGCGTTCATCTCAGCGACAAGATCGCCCACTGCGTGGGTATTCACCTGCCAGCCCAGCTTAATCTGCGCCTCTACCTTATCGCCCTCGGTGACGGCCACCTGCCGCATGTTATCGCCAAAGCGCACGAGCCTAAGGCCCTTGCTAACCATGTAGCCCACCGCCGAGCGCTGCCAGCTCCCGATGCGCTCGCGGACAGCATCGTCCTGCCAATAGCCCACAACCACCTTGCGGGCAAGCCGGAGCCTCGCCCCGATAAAGCCGTGCTCGCGGTCTCCGTGGGCGGATTGGTTCAGGTTCATGAAGTCCATATCTATTTCTTCGTCGGGGATATTGCGGCCATACTGCGTGTGCAGATGCAGATACGGCTTTTGCAGGTTAACAAGGCCGTTGATCCACATCTTAGAAGGCGAAAATGTGTGGCACCAACAGATCAGCCCCGCGCAGGATTCGTCGTAGTTGGCCTCCCTGACAAGCGCAGTTAAGCCCTCGGCTGTCTTTACCGTGTCCTTATAGATGATGTCAAAGGGGATCTTTTCGGCGGCGCTGAGCGCCTTGGCCATCTCCTCGCCGCGCTCGGCAACGGTTTTCAAGACCTCGTCGCCATAAAGGAACTGCGAGCCCACCACGAACCAGAATTTATACATTTTTCTACCTCCCTTGAATATACTACCAATATTTTACGACATTTCCAGTGCTTTGTAAAGTCATTTTAGCATACCGCGGGGAAACGGAAAAAAGGCAGGTGATGGGCTCAAATTTGCAGTTGACGGAAAGGCGATAATCGTGTATACTGTTTAAGCGCGCCGCGAAAGCGTGATCATGGTGGGTATAGCTCAGTTGGTTAGAGCGCCAGATTGTGGCTCTGGAGGTCATGAGTTCGAATCTCACTACCCACCCCACAATGGGCCGTCGCCAAGCGGTAAGGCAACGGACTTTGACTCCGTCACTCGATGGTTCAAATCCATCCGGCCCAACCACAGAGTTGAAGTTGGCAATGTCCGAAAAATACGGCCACGAAGCCACTTCATTACAGATCAACAGCCTTGTCTTGATAAAAGATGAGGCTGTTTTTCTATGACCGACAGGGTTGATATGCACATACTTACACATATGAACGGTGTAACCATTTGTGTATGTAAATCCAGCAGCTCGTTGGCTCCAGAGGCGGCTCCGCCGACCCCAAAAGGGTAAGTGTGAAAAAAAGGCCATACTTGAATCTACCACCAAGACCGCTTTCTATATCGAGAGCGGTCTTTTTATTTTGAGAGGTGAAAAAGTGAACTCCCCTGTAAACATAGACTCCCGAGGCTACGGAAGAATCTACAAGGCCGTGATGCGCGACCGCAAGCTTCCGTTGCTAGCGAAAACGATATACGCTTATTTTTGCTCCTACGCCGGCAACGGCTACCAAGCTTACCCCAAACGCGACAAGACCGTCCGCGATCTCAATATCAACAAGGACACATATACCAAGCACTTAGCGCTTCTCGTGGCCGGAGACTACATCGGCAAGGAGCGCACGGCCGCAGGCAACTTCTACACGATCAAAAGGACGGTTCCGAGCTATGATAATTCCGCACAAGCCAAGGACGAAATGACCGATATGCTGGTGATGGAAAGCGTGGGCGCGCAGGGCTTCGGAACGGTGCTAAAGCTCGTCATGCTCGATGCCGGACTGACCGCCCAAGCGAAAGCCATCTATGCCTATTTCGCGTCCTTCGCGGGCGCCGGGATGACCGCCTTCCCCCGAAGGGCAACCATCATGCGGGACTTGGGCTTGTCGCAGGCCACCTATTACACGCACTTCAATTTGCTTTTGAACCGCGGATACCTCTCGGTAGAGCATAGAAAAAGCAACGGCAAGTACACGGTGTCCCTATACCGACTACCTAAGCGCATGGACGCTCCAGCACCGCCGCAATCCTCCTCTCCGTCGCGTGAAAGTAGCCGCAAGGCCATGTTCGGAAACGCGATGTCCGAAACCTGCTAAGTTGTTGTCAAGCATTTTTTCAAAAGAAGATCAAAAATATTTTTATGTTGAAAAGTTGAAAACCACTATTAGCCAGAGGCTATAAAGCTCCTGGCTATATTTATTGGAGGGAAATCTGAATGAAAGAGGTCAAACTGCAAACCCATCCAGCATACAGGCTTATGAAGCAAAGCGATGTGGTATCATTTTTCCATTTGCAAATGCCCCGCTGATTATTCCGCGACGCAAAATATAGCCACCTGTCGTTGGAGACTAAAGTCGCATACACCTTTTTGTTGAACCGTTTTCAGCTCTCCAAGATGAATGGGTGGGTAAACAGCGAGGGCGAAGTGTTTATCATCTTTCCGCGCGAGAAACTGGCTGAGGAAATTGGTGTCAGCTACCGTAAAGCAATTGCCTGTTTTAAGGAGCTCCTGGCAGCCAACCTAATATGGGAGCAACGGATTGGTCGCGGCAATGCCAACCATATTTATCTGGCATCTGTCGTTTTGTCGGAGGAAAGCACCGTGAACCACGAGAGCGCACCATTCGTCTCTGAAAGCGCCGAAACTGCATGTCTTGAAAGTGAAGACACCATCGAAGACCAACAAAAACAGTAGGACAAGAAGTGCGAAAATGGCACTTCCAAACCAACCGAATCAGCACGTCCAGAGATGCAAATATGGCATACAAATAAGAAAGATAATAAAAAGATTGAATGTAGTGATACTGAAGAAGTCAGTCCGTCAAAGTCGGCGCGCGCGGACACGTCTTCTGAGAATCGCGGGCGTGACGTACCAACGGACAATAGCGATGAATATCTTTTAGAAGATATTTTGAATCGCTGCGAACTATATGTTCTGCCTGACGAGGAGGCTGGAGTCTTCCGAAACGCTATTACCCGACTTTTCTATTCCGAGAGCTTTCACGTTGGCACCTCCGTTATGCCTCGGCAGGTAATCCGCTCCCATCTGAATGCTATCGACGGGACTGTGCTAGTTGACACCAGGGAGAAACTGAGGCGTAACACGGATAAGCCAATCAAGAACTCAACAGCCTATGTCATGGCGACGCTGTTCAACAATATCTGGGAGCTGCAAAGCGATTTAATGGTTGACCCGTATCTGAATTCGATAAACTCAACGTAGTGACTGAAAGACTCAAGTTATATTGACAATTTTCAATCTTACGCATATACTGAAAACAGATTGAATAACTTCAATGTGAGGCGAGGCCATTGGAAAGCCGCCTTGTGAATAACGCGAGAGTGTTCAAAGCCTTTTGTGACGAAAACCGCCTGCAAATACTGGAGCTTTTGCAGGCCGGGGAAAAATGCGCCTGTGTACTTTTGGAGGACTTAAAAATCAGCCAGCCGACGCTTTCACATCACATGAAAATCCTGTGTGAAAGCGGCTTGGTTGTTGGGCGAAAAGCCGGAAAATGGACGCACTACTCTATATCTCCCGAGGGGGCGCAGACCGCCGCGAAACTCTTGGAAAAGCTGACAACGGTAACGGAAACTGACAACGGCGGAGGTGACGCAAGGTGCAAATAGCGTGGGATTTTTTTCAAAATCAAATCCTCGGCATGCGCTGGCTCAACGCCTTAATCGGCAATCTGCTGGCCGCCGTGGGGCTGGATATATCCTCGCGGCTCGGAGGCAGCGTCCAGTTTTTCATCTACGACGTTATAAAAATCGTGGCGCTGCTCTGCGTCTTAATCTTCGGCATTTCCTGCATACAGAGCTACTTCCCCCCGGAGCGCAGCAAAAAGATTCTTGGCCGTTTTCGCGGCATAGGCGCAAACTGCGTGGCCGCGCTCTTGGGAACGGTGACGCCGTTCTGCTCCTGCTCGTCAATCCCGCTGTTCATAGGCTTTACCAGCGCGGGTCTGCCGCTGGGCGTGACATTCTCTTTCCTCATATCCTCGCCGATGGTAGACCTCGGCTCGTTGGTGCTGCTTATGAGCATATTCGGCGGCAAAGTTGCGGTCGTCTATGTGTTGACAGGGCTTGTTATCGCCGTAATTGGCGGAACGCTCATAGAAAAGCTGCACATGGAAAACTATGTGGAGGAATTTATCCGGGCGGCGTCAGCCGTGGATATTGAGGCGGATGACTTGACGCGGCGCGACCGCCTTAAATACGCATGGGAGCAGATGGCCGCAACATTCAAGAAAGTGTTCCCCTATATACTAATCGGCGTGGGTATTGGCGCTATTATTCACAACTGGATTCCCGAAAGCTGGATCGTCACGGCGTTGGGCGGCAATAATCCGTTTTCGGTCATATTAGCGACGGTGGTGGGAGTGCCAATGTACGCCGACATTTTCGGCACGCTTCCCGTGGCCGAGGCGCTATACGCAAAGGGGGCGCAACTTGGGGCGATTCTCGCGTTTATGATGGGTGTGACAACCTTGTCGCTGCCGTCTATGATTATGCTTCGCAAGGCCGTAAAAACGCGGCTATTGGAGCTGTTTATCGGTATATGCACGATGGGGATCATTGCGGTGGGCTATCTGTTCAACGCTTTGCAATTCATATTTTAACAGGAGTGATTGCAATGGCAACGGTAAAAATACTCGGTTCCGGCTGCAAGAAATGCGACCAATTGGAGGCCAACACAAAGGCGGTGCTGGCGCAGCTTGGCATTGACGCCACAGTCGAGCATGAACGGGATTTTGGAAAAATCGCGGCCTACGGCGTGATGTCCACCCCGGCGCTGGTTGTTAATGAAAAGGTGCTTGCATATGGCAAGGTACTTAAACCCGCCGACATTGTGAAGCTGCTGCAAAAGGCGGGTGTATGAGCTGCCCGAATGTCAAGGAGTGCGCTTGCCCGAAAAAGACCTGTCCAAATAACGGACAATGCTGCGCCTGTGTTATTAAGCACAGGGACACGGGCAGCTTGCCGTTCTGTCTGTTCCTCGATAATGGCGGCGACAAGAGCGCGGCGAATTATTACCACAAGCTGAAAGAGCGGTTTGAGAGCAAAGATTGAGTTGCATTTACAGTATCCTCTATTTAATTGTCTGCTGGTTGATCTGACCGTACACTTCTAAAACGCGAGCATAATAGATTCTCAGGAATTTATTCAATCCCGCAATCTTAGCGGTTTTGCCGCGTTTTCCTTCCAACAGCTTTTTCTGCATAAACTGATACACGGCCGAATCATCAGACGGCTTCTTCCGCGCAAGCGTCAAATATAGAGGCCCCTGTACAGGGGAGGGGTAAAGAGGTATACTTTTCAGGAAATTGCGGGGCAGGAAGGCGTCGGCAAATCGAAAATACAAAAGAGCGTGGCGGATGCCCT
>JAISVU010000123.1 GCA_031271375.1 Clostridiales bacterium
TTTATTCCGACGTTCGCCGCAAGCGGGGGAAGCTCCGGCTCAAGCATCTCGGTGGTCATTACGGTTATGGGCATTGACCCATTAACAGATACAAAGGAGGGCATATGCGGGGCCTGCGCATATGTCTCATACCTAAATGACAAATGCGATTGTTTGATGTCCCTCAGCAGCTTAAGCGCTTCACTTAAATCATATTTGCTTAACCCGCTATTATAAATATTGCTTTCATCAACCCTGACCAAAAATGTGTAAGGGTCAACATTTTCCGTAATTTCCACAGGGCATCCGGTTAAGTCTGACAATGCGGATTCTATCCGAGCCGGATTTATCGGCAGGCTTGTAAACATCCGCGACAGTATGCGCCATCTCCTGTATTCCAGCGTCAGCCTGTCGTCCGGTTCAAAGCCATACACAAACTCCCAAATGGCTATGCTCCATGTACAGGTTTGCGGAAACGCCTCGTTGCGGAGCGTCCGCGCCCACACCGCCATGTCGTCGTATTCCCGGCCTATAACCTCAAACATCCACAGCGCAATCCGGGAGCGGTCGTAAAATCCCTCCGTCACCATCTGGCGCATCCGCTCCGCTTCAGGGCTTTTGATTATGTCGAGGTCGGGGGCTGGCCGCGCGGGAAAAACGCCCGCGCGGCTCGCCCATGCAGCCTGCCTACTCATACAATGTCACTCCCTGCGTCACGGGGTATTCGCCCAGGTTTATTAAAATGTCGTTATTGCCGCCGTTTACCGTAAGCGCCGTGTGGTCGTAGTTGTCAACCCCCGGTGTTTCCGCGAGCGTGGAGCCTACGAACACGTATTTAACCCAGTTCTTCGCTATGCCCGTCTGAACGTCCCGCAGGCTGTTTTCCGAGGCGGCTTCCAGCCAGTATCTGTCAAGGCTCGCCTTGAACCTTTCCGTCACGGTTTCAAATCCGGCACGGTTATCTGTATCAGTTCATCCGGCTTGCCCCGCGTCTTTAATAGGGCGTTGGCTTCGGCTATGGCCGTTCCCACGGCCTTGTCGCCGTCCCTGCGGATAATCTCCTGAAGAACGCCGTAACTGGTATCGCCGTCCACCACGGCGTCAACCGAGAACCGCCCCTCATCGTCTTGTTTGCCTATAACCTTAACTTTTGTTACAAGGTCGTTTATAGACAGCTTATCTTTGGTCGAAACGGTATTTTTACCGTCAAACTTGTATATGGGCGAGTTGGTTCCGTAGTCCACTATCTGAAGCTGGCCGTCTTTGTAGTAGGCTATATACTTCTCCCCGGTCTGCTGCTTCACTTCTTCCAAAAGCCCTATAATCATATCGCTTATCGTTAAGCCGCTTAACGCCTTTTTTTCGTGGGTCATGCTCTGGCCCCACTGGTACGAAACCGAAACGCCCCAGTCCCCGCATATGTCGCTTATTATGGCCTGCGTCGACATTCCCGCCGAGTAGTATTTAAAGTCCTTGCTCTGCTGCAGGCGTATCAGATAGTCGTAGGCTGTTATTGTAAGCTCCTTTTGTGTGCTGCTGGCGTAATTCCACTCCCATATGGTTCCGTCGAATACAAGCGTTTTTCCGCCGCCCCACTTGCCGTAAATCTGTATCATGCAGTTTATCTTCGCCGTCTCTATCAGCCAGGAACCGCCGATTTTCAAATTGGCAAAGGTCAAGGTCGCCCGCTGCGCCAGTTCGTTTATGTTTTCTTCCCACTCCAGGCTCAAAAGCGCGTCGTTTAGCAGAGAGCGGGTTCCGCTTTCGCTTACTAGCTCCACCTCGTATTCAACAGTCGATATGTCAATCATACCGCTCCCCCCTTTAATATGGCGGTATCGTCAAAACTTGCCCCGGCATTATAAGGCTGGGGTTCGATCCTATCAGTTCTTTGTTGGCCTCATACAGCTCGGGATACTTGCTCCCGTCCCCCATCAGCTTTTCGGCAATCCTCCAGAGGCTGTCGCCGCTGGCTACGGTGTGGGTGGACGCCTCCGGGGGCGTGGGGCGTTCCGGCCCCAGGGGTTTATTCGCCGCCGTGTCCGCTGTCGAGCTGCTGTCGCCTCCCGCTCCGCTCACGTAAACCTTCAGGTCTTTTGCCTCTATGAAGGATATGTTGTAGTAGTAATCCCCGAAACCGTGCATATAGTCAACGGTATAACGCTCCAGATATACGTCGTGGTTCACGGGCGTTTCCGTTATCATCAAGCGCAGTTTCTTCTTTTCTGCCCTAAACGCGCTCCACTGTGACTGTATCTCCAGCGGGCTTCTCCATTCCAGTATGTAAGGCTCGTTCTTCCTTGCCTCGCCGGGGAGCATTCCTTCCCACTGAAACCCTGTAAGCTCCTGTCCTGTCGCCAGCTTTATATCGCCTATGGCCATCACGGTATAGTTCTGGAATATGGCCCCGGTCTTAACGTTTACGCTCTGCGGCGTCATCGGAAACCGCATACGGTCGCCGGTCTCTAAGTCTGTCAGGTATATCTCCACGCTCTGCCTCCGGATATTCCATTTTTCTGCCTCATTGAAAATTATCCATGATTTTTAAACTGCCCTATATGTTCCTCGGTCAGCTCATTTGCCGTCAGGTTCATCTCCCATACGAAGCCCTTAATAAGCCCTGTATAATCCAGTTCACCGGCAAGGGAACAATTCTTAAACACTATCCGTTCAGCCAGCCCGTCTCCGCGCCGGAATTTTCCCTGGAACCCTATCTCTGGCATAACGCCTCTGTCCAGTTCCTTCATTATTTCATCCACGGTCGCTTCGTCGGTAATGTATATATCGTTCAAGCGCAGACCGGCTCTGTACCCCGTTCCAACGGCATACACCCCAATCCTCCCTGTCTGGGTCAGAGCGGATACCTCCGTCAGTTCGGCTGTAAACCGCTCCGCCCTCGCGAACACAGTCCCCTTATGGGTCAGAACCAGCTCGCCGTCTTTGCCGTGCAGTTTCTTGATGTTCATGCACTTTTCCTCCTCTGTAAAAAACCAGCCCGGAGGCTGGTTCTATTCTAAAAACTCATCAACATTAAAAATCTCCTCGAATCTTTGAGTAATATACGTTCCCTGACGATTTTCCTCGCCTTCTTGTTTATAATAATTGTCTACAGCTTCAATTACCCTTTCAACGGAACCTCTGTAAGTATATATGTTCGTTGACCACGATTCTGAAAACTCGATCGAAAACAACCCCATTATTTTATTTATTCGGTCAAAATCATTAAACAAGTTTATCAAATCAACTTGCACTTTAATTATATTAGTTCCATTTGAAGTATCGTTTGTATATTTCAATGTTTGTAAAATGCTATCCACCTCATCTTCACTCCATAAAAAATCATATCCATAAATTTCTTTATAACTTTTAATCAAATTCTCATTCAATATACCATTATCTATTAAATCCTTTTCAGCGCTTTCTAACCATAAACGCTTGGCTTCAAAATCTTGTTTTG